>NZ_JBICKE010000020.1:0-59935 GCF_043103865.1 Pseudomonas sp. yb_5 | reverse complement strand
AGGCCAGCACAACCAATGCAAATATCCCAGGCAAAAAAAAGGGGCGCCGACCAAGCGCCCCACAAGCCGTAAAGCACACAACTGATTCAGTTGGCGTCCAGCAGCGCCATCGCCTCGGCACTGCACGCTTCGATCCGCGCCCAGTCACCGTTCTTGATCCAGCTGCTGTCGAGCATCCAGGTCCCCCCGACGCACATCACGTTTGGCAGTGCCATGTAGTTGCGCACGTTGGCCGGGTTTACACCGCCGGTGGGACAAAAACGAATATCGCCGAATGGGCCGCCAAAGGCCTTGATCGCCGCTACGCCGCCACTGATCTCCGCCGGGAACAACTTGAACCGGCGGTAACCCAGGGCATAGCCCATCATGATTTCGGACGGCGTACTGATGCCCGGCAACAGCGGAATTTCACTGTCCACGCCCGCTTCGAGAATGTCCTGGGTAATGCCTGGAGTAACGACGAACTGCGCGCCCGCAGCTTCAACCGCTGCGAACATGCTGCGGTCGAGCACGGTACCGGCGCCCACACACAGCTCCGGGCGCTGCTCACGCAGCACCTGAATGGCCTTGAGGCCATGCTGGGAGCGCAGGGTCACTTCCAGGGTACGGATGCCGCCAGCGGCCAGGGCATCAGCCAGCGGCAGGATGTCTTCCTCACGAGCAATGGTGATTACCGGCAGGATGCGCGCCTTTTTGCAAATGGCGTCGATCCGCGCGGCTTTATCAGCCATCGAGAGCTTGGGCTGTGGGCGTTCAAGGGTGGTCATGACTGTGGATCCTTGGCTCATGGGCACCAGTAGATGTCCAGGGGGTCGTGAAGAAAAGCGCGAATCGGCATTTCAGTAAGGTCGTTGCCCGCCAGCGCGGCGCGCAGGGTAGCGAGTTTGCTCTGGCCTTGCACAGACAGCGCGATGAAGGCAGCACTGGCCAACAGCGAACGGGTCATCGACAGGCGCTGGTGCGGCACGCTCGGCGCCAGCAACGGCAGGCAGCGGCGTGGGCCGGCCGAGTCCAGGCCTGCTTCCAGGTTGGGACTGGCGGGGAACAGCGAGGCGGTATGGCCATCGTCGCCCATGCCCAGCACCAGCACGTCGATCGGCGGTAGCTCGGCCAAGGCCTGATCAGCCTTGAGCGCAGCGGCATCAAGGTTCTCCGCCTGCTGGTACAGGCCAACGAAGCGGGCCTTGGCCGCTTCGCCCTTCAACAGGTGGCGGGCCAGCAGGCCGGCATTGCTGTCGGCGTGCTCCACCGGCACCCAGCGCTCATCAGCCAGGCTGACGATGACCTTGGCCCAGTCCAGGCGCTCGCTGGCCAGCTTCTCCAGGAACGGCACCGGGCTGCGACCGCCAGACAACACCACACAGGCCTGCCCCTTGGCGGCAATCGCAGCACGCAGGCGCTCAGCCACATCATGAGCCAAGGTCACGGACAGTGCCTTGGCATCCGCCAGTTCATGAGCCTTCACGGCCGCTGGCAGTTTCAATTCAGATATCCCCATACCACGCCCTCCCATCGCGTGTGATCAGTGCAATCGAGCTCATCGGCCCCCAGGAGCCCGCCGCGTATGGCTTGGGCGCGTCGCCCGCATTACGCCAACCGGCGATCAACTGGTCGCACCACTTCCAGGCATACTCGATTTCGTCCTTGCGCACGAACAGGTTCTGGTTGCCACGCATCACTTCGAGCAACAGCCGCTCGTAGGCATCCGGAATTCTTGCACTGCGCCAGGCATCGGAAAAATTCAGCTGCAATGGGCCACTGCGCAGTTGCATGCCCTTGTCCAGGCCCTGCTCCTTGGTCATCACCCGTAAAGAAATGCCTTCGTCCGGTTGCAGGCGGATGATCAGCTTGTTACCGATCTGCAAACGCTGTTCCGGGGCGAAGATGTAGTGCGGCGTTTCCTTGAAGTGAATGACGATCTGCGACAGTTTTTGCGGCATGCGCTTGCCGGTTCGCAGGTAGAACGGCACGCCCGACCAGCGCCAGTTACGGATGTCGGCGCGCAGGGCGACGAAGGTTTCGGTGTCGCTCTGGGCGTTGGCGTTGTCTTCTTCCAGGTAACCAGGCACCGGCTTGCCTTCGCTGTAGCCGGCAATGTACTGACCGCGCACCACACTGGTGCTCAGGCCGTCGCCGGTGATCGGTGCCAGGGCCTTGAGCACTTTCACCTTCTCGTCACGGATGGCATCGGCAGACAGTTCGCTGGGCGGGTCCATGGCGATCAGGCACAGCAACTGCAGCAGGTGGTTCTGGATCATGTCGCGCAACTGGCCGGCCTTGTCGAAATAACCCCAGCGGCCCTCGATACCAACCTTTTCCGCGACGGTAATCTCCACATGGGAGATGGAATTCTGGTTCCACTGGGTTTCGAACAGACTATTGGCGAAGCGCAGGGCAATCAGGTTCTGCACCGTCTCTTTGCCCAGGTAGTGGTCGATGCGGTAGACCCGGCTTTCTGGGAAGAACCGCGCCACGGCATCGTTGACCCGGCGCGACGACTCCAGGTCGTGGCCAATAGGTTTCTCGAGCACTACCCGGGTGCGCGCAGCCAGCCCGACCTTGTCGAGGTTTTCGCAGATGGCCCCATACACCGCCGCCGCCGTGGCGAAGTAGGCGATCAGCGGCAGCTCGCCCGGCAGTTGCTCGGCAAGGGCCTGATAGCCCTCGGGCTGCAGGAAGTCCAGGTGCTGGTACTTCAGGCGGGCGAGGAAGCGACCCAGCGCGGCAGGCTCGATATCTGCCTCGGGCACGTGCCGGCGCAGGTGGGCTTCGATGCTGTCCAGGTGCTCCTGCGCACTGCCGGCCTCGCGGGCCAGGGCCAGCAGGCGGGTGTCCGGGTGCAACAGGTTGGCCCGGTCGAGCTGGTAGAGCGCAGGAAACAGCTTGCGCAATGCCAGGTCGCCGAGGGCGCCAAACAGGGCAAAGGTGCAAGGTTCGACACTGATTGCAGCCATGATGTTGGTTCTTTCCTAAAGTTGGTCTAGGAATACCGCTTTCACACACGGTTTTCAAGGGATAATGTAGTAAAAACCACAACATTACACACAAGTGTTACAGACAAGTGGTACGCCAACCGCACCGACAGTACGATAGACGACCGTGCAAAAAGCCTGCTGCTCCCACAGCCGGCTGTCTTCCCGACCCAAGGACACACCCATGGACCGCGTGCGAAACCTCCTGGAACAGATCCAGGGCCGCCTCGACGAGCTGAACAAGGCCGAACGCAAAGTCGCCGAAGTCATCCTGCTCAACCCGCAACAAGCCACCCGTTTCAGCATCGCTGCGCTGGCCCAGGCGGCCAAGGTCAGCGAACCGACCGTCAACCGCTTCTGCCGCTCGTTCGGCGTCAGCGGCTACCCCGAGCTCAAACTGCAACTGGCGCAGAGCCTGGCCAGTGGTGCCGCCTATGTCAGCCGCGCGGTGGAGGCCGACGATGACCCGGCCGCCTACACCCAGAAAATCTTCGCCAGCGCCATCGCCTCGCTTGACAGCGCCTGCCAGCAACTGGACCCGCAGCAGGTCAGCCGCGCCGTGGACATGATGATCCAGGCCCGGCAGATTCACTTCTTCGGCCTCGGAGCCTCGGCCCCGGTGGCCCTGGATGCGCAGCACAAGTTCTTCCGCTTCAACCTGGCCGTGTCGGCCCACGCCGATGTACTGATGCAGCGCATGCTGGCCTCGGTCGCCCACACCGGCGATCTGTTCGTGATCATTTCCTACACCGGGCGCACCCGCGAACTGGTCGAAGTGGCGCGCGTGGCGCGTGAAAACGGCGCTTCGGTGCTGGGCCTGACCGCCGCAGGCTCGCCACTGGCCAATGCCTGCAGCCTGAGCCTGCACATCCCGCTGCCGGAAGATACCGACATCTACATGCCGATGACCTCGCGGATCATCCAGCTGACCGTGCTCGATGTGCTGGCCACCGGCATGACCCTGCGCCGCGGCGTGGACTTCCAGCCCCACCTGCGCAAGATCAAGGAAAGCCTCAACGCCAGCCGCTACCCGATCGAGGACGACGAACTCAATTGAGCCGGTGCGCCTGCAAACGCAGGTGCGCACGCTGCCCAGGCGCCAGGCTCAGGCCTTCGCCACTGCCGCTGGTCGCCTCGACGCAGACAAAACGCTGCGACTCGCGGCCAGTCACCCCCATCAGCGGGCGATTGCCAGGGTGCCAGACCACGGTGTCGTCGCTGTCACCGGTGTCGATGCACAGCTCGCGCTGCCAGGCCGGGTCCTGCAATTGCACCCGTGGCGTACCGGGGTAGACCTTCTGGCAGCCGCCCTTGAGCTTCAGCGCGCCATCTTCACGGCAAGCCTGGCGGTTGAGGCGGTCGTAGCCTTCAATGTCTTCCAGCCCAGACAGCGCTATCTCGGACACGTCACTGATGCGCCAGTACGCCAGCAGCGCATGGCTCAACTGGCAGGGTTCGCTATCCTGATGTTCGGTGCTCAGGCTCAGCTCCATGCGGCTACCTAGCCGGGCGTGCAAGTCGACCTGCCAGTCGCACAGGTCCAGCCGCCATTTCAGGGTCACGCCCTCCTCGTCCTCACGGCTGTCCACCAGTTTCCAGTCCAGCAGCCGCGCCCAGCCGTGGTCCGGCCACAGGTCTTCGCTGGGGTGACAGCCATACCAGGGCCAGCACACCGGTACGCCACCGCGGATCGCCCCCACCTGCGGCCACTGTTCGGCGCACCACAGCCACGGCCGTTCACCCGCCGGTTGAAAGTGCAGCAACTGCGCGCCCTGGCGGCTGAACACCGCCTGGCAACGGGGATGATCGATGATCAGCACATCGCGCTGCTGGTAACGCTCCCATTCGAATGTCGGCCGTGGCCGCTGCGAGGAAAAGAAGCGATGGAGCGGATGTTCGGGCATGGTTCAGAGCTCTTGTTGTTCGAGATAGCGCTGTCTCGGCCTATCCCCGACACCCACTGCAGACCAGTGGGTGCCGGGAACCGAAAATGGATTGGCGTAAATTTACAACAAGTGCCCTCAGAATGACGACTGAATCTTCAAGCCAGCGACCAGCGCGTTATCCACCTCGTCCACCCCGCCCGGGCTCTTGATGTACTGCAAGTTGGGCCTCACGGTCAGCCAGTTGGTAACGTGGAAGCCGTAGTAGAGCTCTGCGTTGTACTCGGTGCGCTGCAGCGGCACGAAACCAGGGTTGTCGTAATCGTTGATGCCGCTCTGGCCGTTGAGCAACTCGGCGCGCTTCTTCACGTCGTCATTCACATGAATACGCGCCACACCGAAGCCGATGTCATCCTTGGGCCGAGCGTCGAAAGCGCCTTTGTAGACCAACCCCACCTGCTGGTAGTTGTCGACCACGTTGGTGGCCTTGTCATGCACGGTGAAGTTGGCGAACAGGCTGAGGCCACGGTTGACGTCGCCGCCGTGGGCGGTGACCTGCTGCTGCGCCACCACCCACCATCCGTGCTTGCTGGAGTGCGACTTGAAGGCTTCACCTGTCAGCGCCTGCGGGTTGCCGTTGACGTCGTCGAACACATCGTCAGCCTTGGCCGTGCTGTAGTAGTAACCCAGGCGGTACTCGCCCGGCAGGCCATTGACCTTGGGCGACCACACCGCTTCCACCGGCAAGATCGCACCCTTGGTGCCACTGCCGCTGAGCTTGAAGCCGTTGCCGGTTTCCAGGTTGGAAGGGTTCTGCTCGAAGGCCCCGACCTGTACGAAGAACGCCGGGGTGATGTTGTATTTCACCCGCAGCGCCCACTGGCTGACCGGCCAGTTGTACCAGATACCGCCCACCCAGTTGCCCACCTGCGAGCCGCAGAAAGCCAGGTTCTGGAAGTCGCAAGGGAAGCTGTTGAAGTCCTCGCCCTCGCCAAAGCGGCCAAATTTCACGTCCAGTGCGCCGTCGAAGTACTTCTGCTTGATCCACATCTGGGTCAGGCGCCAGGTCTGGCCACGGCCCCACACCTCCTGCACCGAGCTGAACTGCCCGGCGCGCGGGTCGCTGATGCGGTCGTTGGACAGGTTGCGACCGCTTCGCTCGGTGATTGCCAGCTTGAACTCGGCATCATGCCAGCCCAGTATCTTCTGCAAGTCCAGATGCGCGCCGAGGGCGAACTGGTCGCTGTAGCGTGCGGTCTTGTCGTCGTTGTAGCCGCCATGCAGGTTGCCAGCCACCTCGCCCACATAATCGAGGGTGAAGTCATAGCCCTTGTCCAGCAGCTCGGTCCGGGTGCCGCCCCAGTCGCCGGTCATCCATTTTGATTCGCTGGAAAAAGCCTCGGCAGCCTGTGTACCGCTGCTGCCTACAAGTGCAAGCAAGGCCAACGATCCCAGTGTCTTGATGCGTTTGCGCTGTTCCATCCCTTTGCGTCCTCTTTTTTCTTATTGATGGTGTAGACGAGTCAACGGCCTTTGAAGTGAGCCACGTTGTCCTTTGCAGTTACGCCAGTGCTGGCCAGGTGCAGGCGCTCGCCATTGTCGGCGTCGAACAGCAGCACCCGGGCCGGGTCGAATTGCAGGTTGAGGGTGTCACCCACCCTGCACACCACATCCGGCGCAAGGCGGCAGCACACTTTTGTCTGGTTGAGCGTGACGAACACCAGCAGGTCCGGCCCAGTGGGCTCTGTGACCTGCACCTCGGCGCGGATACCCGGCAAACCATTACCGTCAGCAGCGCCCAGGGCGATCTGCTCAGGGCGGATGCCGAGGATGATCTCGCGCCCCTCCAGCTCGTCAGCAGCCAGCCCCAAAGGCAGCTCGCAGCGTGCCTGGCCGCTGTCGAGCATCGCCAGCAAGCGGCCATCGTGCCTGGCCAGACGCACCGGAATGAAGTTCATCGGCGGCGAACCGATGAAGCTGGCCACGAACTGGTTGGCCGGGTCGTTGTAGATCTGCTGCGGGGTGCCGAACTGCTGGATGATGCCGTCCTTCATCACCGCCACCTTGTCGCCCAGGGTCATGGCCTCGATCTGGTCATGGGTGACATACACCGTGGTGGTTTTCAGGCGCTGGTGCATCAACTTCATTTCGGTGCGCATTTCGACCCGCAGCTTGGCATCGAGGTTGGACAGGGGTTCATCGAACAGGTAGATCTTGGGTCGCCGCGCCAGCGCCCGGCCCATGGCCACGCGCTGCTGCTGGCCGCCGGACAGCTGCGCCGGCTTGCGCGCCAGCAAGTGTTCGATCTGCAGCAACTTGGCCACCCGCGCCACTTCCTCGTCGATGGCAGCCTGGGGCAGCTTGCGGATCTTCAGGCCGAACTCGATGTTCTCGCGCACGCTCATGGTGGGGTACAGCGCATAGGACTGGAACACCATGGCGATATCGCGGTCCTTGGGGCTCATGCCACTGACGTCCTGCTCGTCGATGAGGATGGCGCCGCCGGTGATCTGCTCCAGGCCGGCGATACAGTTCATCAGGGTCGACTTGCCGCAGCCCGACGGCCCCACCAGGATCAGGAACTCGCCATCCTTGATCGACAGCTGGATGTCCTTGAGGGTGTCCGGCAGGCCGCTGCCGTAGGTTTTGTTCACATTGCGAAGTTCGAGCGTTGCCATGGCTTACCCCTTGACCGCGCCGGCCGTCAGCCCGCGCACGAAATATTTGCCTGCCACCACGTAGACCAGCAGGGTTGGCAGGCCAGCGATCATCGCTGCCGCCATGTCGACGTTGTATTCCTTGGCCCCGGTGCTGGTATTGACCAGATTGTTCAGGGCTACGGTGATCGGTTGCGAATCGCCGCTGGAGAACACCACGCCGAACAGGAAGTCGTTCCAGATCTGGGTGAACTGCCAGATCAGGCAGACCATGATGATCGGCGTGGACATCGGCAGGATGATGCGGCGGAAAATGGTGAAGAACCCGGCACCGTCCAACCGTGCGGCTTTGACCAGCGCGTCGGGGATGCTCACGTAGAAGTTGCGGAAGAACAGCGTGGTGAAGGCCAGGCCGTAGACCACATGCACCAGCACCAGGCCGCTGGTGGTGCTGGCCAGGCCAAGCTTGCCGAGGGTGAACGAGGCCGGCAGCAGCACGGTCTGGAACGGCAGGAAGCAGCCGAACAGCAGCAGGCCGAAGAACAGTTGCGAACCCCGAAAGCGCCACATCGACAGCACATAGCCGTTCAGTGCACCAATAGCTGTGGAGATCAGCACCGCTGGCACGGTGATCATGATCGAGTTCCAGAAGTAACCGCTGACCGCTGCCCAGGCCTTGGCCCAGCCTATGCCGGTAATCACCGCAGGCCAGCTCAGCAGGTTGCCGGTGCTGATGTCTTCGGGGGTCTTGAAGCTGGTCAGCAGCATCACCACCAGCGGCACCAGATACAGCAGCACGGCGATCAGCAACACGGCATGGATGGCCATACGGCTGAAGCTGAGCACCGGCTTGTCGACAGGACTATGCATGGCGTTTGCTCCGCAGCTCCGAGTACAGGTAAGGCACGAGGATCGCCAGGATCGCCCCGAGCATGAGGATGGCGCTGGCCGAGCCTATGCCCATCTGGCCGCGGCTGAAGGTGAACGAATACATGAACATTGCTGGCAGGTCGGAGGAGTAACCCGGGCCGCCGGCCGTCATTGCCGCCACCAGGTCGAAGCTCTTGATGGCAATGTGCGAAAGGATCATCAGCGCGCTGAAGAACACTGGGCGCAGGCTGGGCAGCACCACGGTCCAGTAGATGCGCGGCAAGCTGGCACCGTCGATCTGTGCGGCGCGGATGATCGATTGGTCAACGCCGCGCAGGCCGGCGAGGAACATGGCCATGATAAAGCCCGAGGCCTGCCACACGGCGGCGATCACCAGGCAGTACACGACCCGGTCAGGGTCGATCAGCCAGTCCAGGCGAAAGCCCTCCCAGCCCCAGTCACGCAACAGCTTGTCCAGGCCCATGCCGGGGTTGAGCAGCCATTTCCACGCGGTGCCGGTGACGATCATCGACAACGCCATGGGGTACAGGTAAATGGTGCGAATGAAGCCCTCACGGCGGATGCGCTGGTCCAGCAGCACCGCCAGCAACACACCGATGGCCAGGCTGATGGCAATGAACAGGCCGCCGAACAGAAGCAGGTTCTTGCTCGCCACCCACCAGCGGTCGTTGTCGAACAGACGGGCGTATTGCGCAAGGCCCGCCCACTTGTAGGTGGGCAGAAAGGTCGAGGTGGTGAAGGACAGCACGAAGGTCCAGAGGATGTAGCCGTAGAAGCCCACCAGCACGATGAACATGCTGGGTGCCAGCACCAGCTTGGGCAGCCAGCGCTGAAGCGCGTCCAGGGGTGAGGCCCGCAGTTGGGCTGTGGTTGTGCTCATGTATTGAATCCCGAGGTAGTGGCGGTGCTACGCACCGCTTCGCGGGCAAGCCCGCTCCCACAGGTCCGGCGTCATGACCAGGAACAGTGGTGAGCAGGGCCCATGTGGGAGCGGGCGTGCCCGCGAACAGCCGTTACTGGGCAGCCTTGATAGCCGCCGCCAGCTTCTTCGCCGCATCGGCCGGGTCGGCCTTGGGGTCGTTGATGTAGTTGGTCACCACATCGAAGAACGCGCCCTGCACAGCCAGCGTGGTGGCCATGTTGTGCGCCATGCTCGGTTGCAGGCCGCCCGTTTTGGCGTCGGCCAGGAAGTCCTTGGCGGAGGTTTGAGCACAGGCATCGAAACCATACTTGCCCATGTCGGCAAGCATGTCGTTGCGTACCGGGATCGACCCCTTGTTGGTGCTGAAGACCTTCTGGAAATCCTCACCCAGCACCTTGCGGGCAATGTCCTGCTGGCCAGCAGAGGTGCCAGCGTTGTTCTGCTTGAACACCACCAGCGAGTCGATGTTGTACAGGAAGGCCTTGTCGGTGCCGGGGAACGGCACGCACTGGTAATCCTTGCCGGCGGTTTTCTTCGCCAGGGTCCATTCGCTCTTGGCCCAGTCGCCCATGATCTGCATGCCGGCCTTGCCGTTGATGACCTTGGCGGCTTCCAGGTTCCAGTCCTGGCCCTTGCCATCGGGGTCCATGTAGGTGGCGACCTTTTTCAGCTCGGTCAGCGCCTTGACCATGTCCGGGCCGGTCAGGGCCGTGTTGTCGAGGTCGACCAAGGCCTTCTTGTAGCCATCGACGCCCATCACCGACAGCACCACGCTTTCGAACACGGTGCTGTCCTGCCAGGGTTGGCCACCATGGGCGAGCGGGATGAAACCGGCAGCCTTGAGCTTGTCGGCGGCGGCGTAGAATTCGTCGAGGGTGGCGGGCGCCTTGTCGATGCCGGCCTTCTTGAACACTTCGGGGTTGATCCACAGCCAGTTGATGCGGTGGATGTTCACCGGTACGGCAACGTAGTCACCGTCGTACTTCACGGTGTCGGCGACTTTCTTGTCGAGCAGCGAGTCCCACTTTTCGTCCTTGGCCACATCCTTGAGCACATCAGTGTCGAGCAAGCCGGTGGCCGCCCAGTCCTGGATGTCGGGGCCTTTGATCTGCGCGACACCGGGCGGATTGCCTGCGACGGCGCGGCTCTTCAGCACGGTCATGGCCGTGGCACCACCGCCACCGGCGACGGCGCCGTCCTTCCAGATGAAGCCGTCTTTTTCGACCTGGGCCTTGAGCACATCGACCGCCGCTTTTTCACCACCGGAGGTCCACCAGTGCACCACTTCGACGCTGCCTTTGGCATCAGCAGCCTGGGCACCCAGGGGGATCAAGGAGGCAAAAGAAATTGCGGCAGCGAAACGGAGCGTGGAATTCATCGAGGCACCTTTCTTGTTGTTATGCCATGCAAGTCGATCGCTTGCGTTGCATGAAGTCTAAACAGCGCGCTCGCCTCGTCAGGTAACGAAGCGATGCGTGAATGTCATCGTTTGGTTACATTGCCGCCCAGGTTGCTGGCCAGGCTGGGTGCCAGGGGCAAACCTGGCAACAGCAGCGCCTGGTAGGCGTGATAGAGGTCGGGCTTGCCCGGCCAGAGGGTGCCCGCCGGTTGATTGTGCGCATCGAGTTCGTGGTGCCAGCTGCCGCCGACGGGGTCGATGAAATGATTGGCGATAAAGCCCCAGCAGCAGCGGTACCACTGTTCGTAATGCGCCTCGCCGGTGCGTTGCAACAGGGCTGCCGCAGCGGCGCAGGCCTCGGCGTGCACCCAGTGCAGTCGTGCATGCACCACCGGGCGATCAGCCCAGTCCAGCGTATAGACGAAACCCGGGGCGCCATCGACGCCCCAAGCCTGTTGGCAGGCCGTGTCGAACAATGCGCGGGCACTGTCCGGCAACCATTGCGGGGCGTACAGGCCGGCCCGTTCAAGGCTGGCTTCCAGGTGCAGCAGCAACCGCGCCCACTCCAGCGCATGCCCGGGTGTAGTGCCATAAGGCCGGAAGGGGTCGGCCGGGTGTTCGAGGTTGTAATCCGGCAGCGGCTGCCAATGGGGATCGAAATGTTCGATCACCCGATAACTGTTGGCGGCAGCATGGCCATGGATGATGCGTTCGGCAATGCGCAGGGCGCGTTGCAGCCACAGGCCGTTGCCGGTGGCATCTGCCAAGGCCAGAAAGGCCTCGGTCGCGTGCATGTTGCTGTTGGCGCCCCGGTACGGCTCGGGGAGCTGCCAGGCGCGGGAGAAGGTTTCCCGCAGGGCACCTTCTTCTTCGCTCCAGAAATGCGCTTCGATCACCTGGGTTGCGTCTGCCAGTAGCGTGCTAGCGTCGACAGCGCCCGCCACCGCTGCTGAGCTGGCGGCCAGAGCGACGAAGGCATGCAGGTAGGCCGCCTTGCCGCTATCGTCGTGGCCGTCGGGGTGGGCGAACCAACCGCCGTGGGCGGCATCCTGCATGGCACCGCGCAGTGCTGCCACGCCGTGCTCGGCATAGGCCAGGCTGCCAGGGATGCCCTGCAGATGGGCCAAGGCGAAGCAATGGGTCATGCGGGCGGTGTTCATGGTTTCGGCACGGGCACCAGGGGCGAGTTGCCCGTTGGCATCCAGATTGCCGAAACCGTCGGGTAGTTTCGCGGCCTTGGCAAAGGCCAGCAGGCGCTGTGCTTCGGCCAGGCGCCAGGCGTGGTGGGCCGGGGCATTGAGCCAACTGTTAACGGACAGGTTGAGGGGGGTCATGGGCCAGCTTGATCCTTGCCAGTCTTTTGCGAATTCTAGCCAGTGGGGTCATGGCGGATGTCACGAAGGACGGCGGGATTGTCACCGGGCAGTGACATTTCGGGTGGCTGTACGGGCCTCTTCGCGGGTGAACCCGCTCCCACAAAGACCGCACAGCCTTCCAAGTTTACGCTGTACCTGTGGGAGCGGGCTTGCCCGCGAAGAGGCCCGCACAGCCCCCCAAAAACTCAATCCATACCCCGCGGCAGATAGAGGGTCACCCGCAGCCCGCCCTCGCGCAGGTTCAGCAAGCTCACCTCACCCCCATGGCTATGGGCGATGTTGCGCGCAATGCCCAACCCCAGCCCATACCCCTGCTGCTGCCCGGCCAGACGGAAATGCGGCTCGAACACCTGTTCCAGCTGCTGTTGCGGCACCCCGGGCCCCTGGTCATCCACCTGCAGCACAAAGCCCTCTGCCCCGTCGATGATGCGCAGCCGCGCCCGTTCGCCGTACTTGATGGCGTTGTCGATCAGGTTGCCGATGCAGCGACGCAATGCCAGCGGCTTGCCCGGGTAAGGCGCCAGCGCCTGGCCCTCGACGGTGATGCGACCATCGCCCAGGTAAGGCTCGGCCAGAATCTCCAGCACCTGATTAAGGTCGACCGGCTCGATGTTTTCGTGGATGTCGGTGTCCTTTACGCACTGCAAGGCGCCTTTGACCAGCAACTCCAGCTCATCCAGATCCTGACTGAACTTGGCCTGAAGGCGCTCGTCCTCCAGCAGTTCCACACGCAGACGCAGGCGGGTGATCGGCGTGCGCAGGTCATGGGAAATGGCGCTGAATAGCTGACTGCGTTCGGTCAGGTAGCGGCTGATTCGCTCTCGCATACTGTTGAACGCCCGGCTAACCTCGACCACTTCACTGCCACCCGCTTCAGCCAACGGCGCCACATCGGCGCCCAGCGACATTTCCCGCGCGGCCCGCGCCAGCCGTTTGAGCGGCCAGCTTTGCCAATGCACCAGCAAGCCGATGAACAGCAGCAGCAAGGTTGTGGTGAGCACGATGAAACCGATCTGCTGCCGTGGCAGGCGTTCGGCCTCCAGGCTGGTATAGGGTTCGGGCAGCAGCGAGGCGATGTACAACCACTCACCCTCACCCAAGCGGATCTGCGTCACCAATACCGGCGGGTTGAGTGGCTCCAGGGTCAGCGAGTAATGCGCCCAGGAGCGGGGCAGCTCGTCGAGCTTCAGGCCACTGTTGAAGATACGCAGGTCGTCGGGGGCGACGAACGCCACGGAAACTTCCATCTGCGAACCCAGGCGCTCGTGCAGCACCTGCTGGAACACATCGATCACTGCCTGCTTGCGTGGGGTGACAGGCAGTACCGGCATGTCCAGCGGCCTGGCATTGAGTGACACGAAAAAACGTGTGCCACCCATGCTGCGCAACTGGTCGAGCACCATGGGCCGATAGGCGACCGGCAGCGAGCGGAAATAACTGACACTCGCGCTCATCGAATGGGCCAGGCTGCTGGCGCTGGCACGCAGGCCCTGCAACTGGCTGGCACGCAACTGGGCAACCCAGATGATGCTCGACAAGCCCTGGGCCAGCAGCACCACCATCAGGGTCAGCAGCAGCATGCGCCCCAGCAAGGAGCGTGGCAGCAGGCGCCAGCGCCGCTCAGGGAGCACTGCAGACATGCGCCGCCAACAAGTAGCCACTGCCACGCACCGTACGGATCAGCCGAGGGGGCTTGTCGGTATCGCGCAGGCGCTGGCGCAGACGGCTGACGGCCATGTCGACGATACGGTCCAGCGGCATCGGTTCGCGGCCACGGGTGGCGTTGCCGATGGTGTCGCGGTCGAGAATCTGCTGCGGATGGTCGAGGAACAGCTTGAGCAGGGCGAAGTCGGCACCGGAAAGAATCACCTCTTCACCGTCGTGATGGAACAGGCGGTGGCTGACCGTGTCCAGGCGCCAATCGTCGAAGGCGAGCACCGCACTGCCCGGCGCGGCGTGGCCGAATTCAGCGCGGCGCAGCAGGGCCTTGATTCGTGCTTGCAGTTCGCGGGGGCTGAACGGCTTGCCCAGATAATCGTCAGCGCCCAGTTCCAGTCCGATGACCCGGTCGGCCTCGTCGGAGCTGGCGGTGAGCATGATGATAGGTACGCGCGCCTGGCGTGGGTGCTGGCGTACCCAGCGACACAAGCTGAAGCCGTCTTCGTCGGGCAACATGACATCAAGAATGACCAGGTCGCAGGGCGTGGTTTCCAGCGCACGGCGAAAGCCCTTGCCGTCAGCCTCGGCATTCACCTGGAAGCCGGAGCGGCTCAGGTAGGTTTGCAGCAGTTCACGGATTTCCTGGTCGTCGTCGACCATCAGGATCGATTTGCCGGCAGTGCTCAAAGTGGTCCTTCCTCTTGTTGATTACAGGTCTTTTTGCCTGCTGTCGGGTATTGCCATCGGGGCCGCCAAGTGGCCCCATCAGTGATCCAACGCCTGCTGCAACGCTACACCGGCCCCCTCCAACCCGGAAAACTCCGCCGTCACCAGCCACACCGGCACCCCGGCAAAATAGCCACTCATACACCCCTTGTCGGCAAAACTCGCGGCAAACCCGCTACGCAGGAACAGCTCGGCAAAGCGCGGAATCACACCGCCAACAATATAGACCCCGCCTCGCGCGCCCAGCGTCAGCACATTGTTACCCGCCACTCGCCCAAGGAAACGGCAGAACTGCTCGACCACCGCCAGCGCCCTTGGCTCACCGCCCAGTGCGGCATCGGTGATATGCGCCGGAGTCTTGTGCCTGGGCGTGTCGCCGTCCAGCGCACAGATCGCCTGGTACAGCCGCACCAGGCCACCACCACTGAGCACGGCCTCGGCGCTGACATGACCGATCTGACTGTGGATCTGCTGGTGGATTGCCGCTTCGCGAGCATTGCCCACCGGCAGGTCAACATGCCCGCCTTCACCCGGCAGGGCCTTCCAGCGCTGTTCACCCAGACGCAGCAACGAGCCCACCCCCAGGCCAGTACCTGGGCCGATCACCAGTGCCGGCCTCGAGGGGTCGGCCTGGCCGGGGCACACCTCGCGGAACTCCCCTTCGCGCAGACGGGTCATGCCCAGCGCCATCGCGGTGAAATCATTGATCAGCAACAGTCGCTCGACCTGCAAGGTCTTGCAAAATGCCGTGCGGCTCAGGCGCCAGTGATTGTTGGTGAAGCGGAATTCATCGCCATCGACCGGGCCGGCCACCGCCAGGCACACCGCCGCCAGGCCGCCACGGGCGATACCCTGGCTTTCCATGTAAGCCTCGATGGCCTGCTCGGGGTTGGTGTAGTCCGCGGTGGCGAAAACATTTACTTCATGCAGCTGGTTGTCACGCCACAACGCAAAACGGGCATTGGTGCCGCCAATATCACCAACCAGCAGGTGCTTCATTTGAGGTGCTCCAGGGCCGAAGTAAAGGCACTGGCGCCCTGCTCTGCCGGGCTGAACGCCATGCGCATGAAGCCGAACAGCTCGCGCCCACACCCCAGGTCGTTGCCCTGGGGCGCAGGCGGCAGCTCACGGCTGGCCAGTTCTTCAGCCGACACCATGATCCGCAACGTGCCTTCGACACCGTCGACTCGCACGATATCACCATCACGCACCCGCGCCAGCGGGCCGCCGTCGTATGCCTCCGGGCAAACGTGAATGGCCGCGGGGATCTTGCCCGAGGCACCGGACATGCGCCCGTCGGTAACCAGCGCAACCTTGAAGCCACGGTCCTGCAGCACACCGAGGAACGGGGTGAGCTTGTGCAGTTCCGGCATGCCATTGCAACGCGGGCCCTGGAAGCGCACCACCGCGACAAAGTCGCGCTCCAGCTCGCCGGCCTTGAACGCGTCGGCCAGCGACTGCTGGTCCTGGAACACCCGCGCCGGGGCCTCGACCACCTGGTGCTCGGGGGCGACGGCAGACACTTTCATCACGCCACGGCCCAGGTTGCCTTCCATCACCCGCAGGCCGCCTTCGGCCGAGAATGGCCGCGACACCGGGCGCAGGATGCTTTCGTCCAGGCTCTGTTGCGGTCCTTCGCGCCACACCAGCTTGCCATCGTCGAGGAAGGGTTCCTGGGTGTAGCGGCGCAGGCCATGGCCGGCCACGGTGTTGACATCTTCGTGCAGCAGGCCAGCGTCGAGCAGCTCACGAATCAGGAAGGCCATGCCGCCGGCAGCCTGGAAGTGGTTGATGTCGGCCTTGCCGTTGGGGTACACGTGCGACAGGGTCGGCACCACTTCGGAAAGGTCGGCCATGTCCTGCCAGGTCAGCTGGATACCCGCAGCCTGGGCGATCGCCGGGATGTGCAGGGTGTGGTTGGTCGAGCCGCCGGTAGCGTGCAGCGCGACGATGGAGTTGACCAGCGCCTTCTCGTCGACGATTTCGCCCAGCGGCATGAAGCTGCCGCTGGCCTTGGTCATACGCGTCACCTGCTGCGCAGCCTCGGCGGTGAGTGCGTCACGCAGCGGCGTGTACGGGTTGACGAACGAGGCGCCCGGCAGGTGCAGCCCCATCACTTCCATCACCAACTGGTTGGTGTTGGCGGTGCCGTAGAAGGTGCAGGTGCCGGGGCTGTGGTAGGAATTCATCTCGGACTCCAACAGCTCTTCGCGGCTGGCCTTGCCTTCGGCATAGCGCTGGCGCACATCGGCCTTCTGCTTGTTGGAGATGCCGGAAACCATCGGTCCGCCCGGGACGAAGATGGTCGGCAGGTGGCCGAAGCGCAGCGCGCCCATCATCAGGCCGGGGACGATCTTGTCGCAGATGCCCAGCATCAGTGCTGCGTCGAACATGTTGTGCGACAGCGCTACCGCCGTGGACATCGCGATCACTTCACGGCTGGCGATAGCCAGCTCCATACCCGGCTCGCCCTGGGTCACACCGTCGCACATGGCCGGCACGCCACCGGCAAACTGGCCGACCGAACCGACCTCGCGCAGGGCCTGCTTGATCTGCTCAGGGAAATGCAGGTACGGCTGGTGGGCAGACAACATATCGTTGTAGGCCGAGACGATGGCCACGTTGGCCGCGTTCATCAGGCGCAGAGTCTGCTTGTCTTCGCTGCCGCAACCGGCCACGCCATGGGCGAAGTTGGCGCACTGCAGGCTGGCACGCATGGGGCCTTCACTGGCCGCGCCACGAATCAGCTGCAGGTAGCGTTCGCGGGTGGCTCGGCTGCGTTCGACCAGCCGCTGGGTGACCTCAAGGATGCGCGGATGCATGTACTGGACTCCAGGCTAATTGTAAGGGCGGTTTACCGGGCATTTCCCCTCCAAACGATTGCGGCCTAGGCTCAAGTTTAGGAGCCCGCTGCATCGGTGGAGGCACGACGCCCAACCACTCGTTGTATATTTAAACAAAATACTGCCACTAAAAAGGCTTGTTTTCTATCAGCCAGTGAATAATCTTGTAATTCCAACAACAAAACCGTTTCAGTGAAGCTCCTTTGTGCCACAGGTTTCACTCGGACTGCCAGAGGTACTGCCATGACCCTTCGCATCGCCATCAATGGATTCGGCCGAATCGGGCGCAACGTCCTGCGCGCACTGTATACCCAAGGCTACCGCCAGGACCTGCAGGTCGTCGCCATCAACGACCTGGGCGACAGCACCATGAATGCCCACCTGCTCAAGTACGACAGTGTCCACAGCACCTTTGACGCAACCGTCGAGGCCGACCACGAAAGCCTGACGGTCAACGGTGACCGCATCGCGGTCAGCGCCATTCGCAATCCGGCCGAACTGCCCTGGAAGGCCGAGGCGATCGACGTGGTGTTCGAATGCACCGGGCTGTTCACCGACCGCGCCAAAGCCGCTGCACACCTGGCCGCCGGGGCGGGCAAGGTGATTGTCTCGGCGCCGGCCAAGGGCGCCGATGCCACCGTGGTGTACGGGGTCAACCACGACATCCTGCGCGCCTCGCACCAGGTCATTTCCAATGCCTCCTGCACCACCAACTGCCTGGCGCCGATCGCCCAGGTGCTGCACCGGGAGTTCGGCATCGAGCAAGGCCTGATGACCACCATCCACGCCTACACCAACGACCAGGTGCTGACTGACGTGTACCACAGCGACCCGTACCGCGCGCGTTCAGCCACCCAGTCGATGATCCCGAGCAAGACCGGTGCCGCCGAGGCCGTGGGCCTGGTGCTGCCGGAGCTGGCCGGCAAGCTGACCGGCATGGCGGTGCGGGTGCCCGTCATCAACGTGTCGCTGGTGGACCTCACCGTCAACCTCAAGCGCGAAGCCACGGCGGAGCAGGTCAACCAGCTGTTCCTCGAGGCCAGCAAACATTCCAAGGTATTGGGCTATAACGCCCTGCCATTGGTTTCCTGCGATTTCAACCACAACCCGCTGTCGTCGATCTTCGATGCCAACCATACCCGGGCCAACGGACGGATGCTCAAGGTGCTGGCCTGGTATGACAACGAGTGGGGGTTCAGCAACCGCATGCTGGATAACTGCCTGGCGCTGCACCGGGCTGGCTGACGCGACCTGTGTGGGAGCGGCCTTGCGTCGCGATAGGGCTACAAAGCAGCCCCGGGATTTGAGCGTTGATGCGGATATCTCTGGGACCGCTTTGCGGTCCTTTCGCGACGCAAGGCCGCTCCCACAAAAAAGCGCGCTACATCCAGAGACTACAATCTTTACCTTTTCCTAACACTTCCACACTTGACCTCCGACACAGATGATAAGCATTATCATTAACCTTTCGTCGGCCAGGTCCCCCCGTGAGTCAGTCCCGGTTCAACTCCGTCTTCCTCGTGCAGCGCCTAACCCTGCTGCGTACCCTGCAGCGCATGGTCGGTAATCCCAGCACGGCCGAAGACCTGCTGCAGGAAACCTACCTGCGGGTGTCCCGCGCGCTGGGCGAGCGGCCCATCGAGCATATCGAGCCGTTCGTGTTTCAGACCGCGCGCAACCTGGCACTGGACCACCTGCGCGCACGCCGGGTGCAGGCACGCATGCTGGTCGACGACGTGCCCGACGAAGTGCTGCACAGTGTCGCCGCGCCCGCCACCAGCAGTGAGGATGCCGCCCACGCCGAGCAGTTGCTCAAGCACCTCAGCGTCAGCCTCAATCAACTGAGCGAACGCCAACAGCGCATTTTCATCCTCAGCCGCCTGCATGGCGCCACCTATCTGGAAATCGCCGAACAACTGAGTGTTTCGCCCAGCACGGTACAAAAGGAACTGAAACTGATCATGGCAATCTGCATGGGTGTTGCCGACCGACTCAAGTAAGCTGAGCGCAGGCGAACGGCGACGCAAAGCCCTTGCCACACCCCGTCTTAGCCTTGATCATTCGCAAAAAACCATTCAAGGATTCACCGTGACCGACCGCCCTGCCCCTCGCCCGTCACCTGCCCGGCTCAGCGCCCGAGCTCGTGCCATGGACGAGGCGCTGGACTGGCTGGTGCGCCTGCAATGCGCAGATGCCGCAGACACCCAGGCCTTTGAAGCCTGGCTGAGCGCTGCGCCAGAAAACGCCGAGGCCTATGTCGAGGCCGAGGCACTGTGGAACGGTACCCCGTTGCATCAGGTGGCCACACAGATGCACCAGCAGCAACGCCGCTCATGGCGCGGGCGCCTGCGCAGCCACTGGAAACCCCTGGCCACCGCAGCGCTGCTGGTGGTCGGGCTATTCACCGTCGGTAACCTGCCCATGCGCCTGCAAGCGGACCACCTGACCGTGGTCGGCGAGCGCCAGCGCCTGCAACTGGAAGACGGCGCAAAAGTGCTGCTCAACACCAATTCGGCATTTGCCAGCGAACGCCAGGACGGCCGCCAGGTCGCCCGCCTGCTGCAGGGCGAGGCTTATTTTCAGGTTCCCGACGGCGCGCATCTGCCGCTGGAAGTGAAAGCCGGGCCTTTGCGCGCACAGGTGCGCGACACCGACTTTGCCGTGCGCTACCTTGACGGCGAGGCCCAGGTGCGGGTGCAACGCGGCGATGTCGACCTGCAGGGGGAGCGCGACCAGCGCATCCGCCTGAGTGCCGGCGACAGCATCAGCGTCGGCCCCCAGGGCTTTGGCCAACGCCAGCGCCCCGACATGCACAAGGACCTGGCCTGGATCGACGGCCGCCTGGTGTTCGAGAACTGCCCGTTGAGCCAGGTCCTGGCCGAAGTACAGCGGTACTACCCGGGCTGGATCATCAACCGCAATGCGCAGTTGGAAAACGTCGCCGTCACCGGTAACTACCGCCTCGACCAGCCACTGGAAACCCTGCGCGCACTGGCCCACATCACCTCGGCACAACTGCATGAGTACCCGGCGCTGGTCATCCTGAACTGACCCCTGAATTATTTTTACGCGATCGCACTCGCCCGCCCGTCTCGTTATAGCCAATGCAACTGATTCTTGTTTAGAGACGAGAACAGCCATCACCTATAACAGCCCGCGCGTCTGGGAGCGCTTCCGATGTCCACTGGTCCTACCCGCTCGTCCAACCTTCCCCGCCGTACAGGACAATTGTCCCTGTTGACCCTTGCCCTGCTCGCCAGCGGTGCCTGCAGCCTGCCGGCGCTGGCCGCCGAGCCGGCACAGGCCAGCAGCCCGCGTATGGGCGACTACCGCTTCAGCATCGGCCAGCAACCGCTGGTGTCGGCGATCAACGCCTTCAGCCAGGTCACCGGCTGGCAGGTCGGCTTCAGCGCCGAGCTGGCCGACGGCGTGGCTTCGCCAGGCGTACAGGGTTCGCTGCCGCCAGATGCTGCCCTCAAGCGCCTGTTGCGGGGTACCGGGCTGAGTTTTCGCAAGATCAGCAACGGCAATGTGGTACTGGAGCGCCAAACCGCAAGCAACGTGATCGCCCTGCAGCAGGTGACCGTCAGCGCCACCCGCAGCGCACAGGACGTCAGCCAGGTGCCGAGCACTGTCAGCGTGCAGACCCGTGAGCAACTGGACCGGCAGAACGTGAACAATATCCAGGATCTGGTGCGCTACGAGCCGGGGGTGTCGGTATCCGGAACCGGCCAACGCAGCGGGCTGAACGGCTACAACATCCGGGGTATCGACGGCGAGCGGATCCTCACCCAAGTCGACGGCGTGTCGATCCCCGACAGCTTCTTCTACGGCCCCTACGCCCAGACCCAGCGCAACTATGTCGACCCGGAAATCGTCAAGCGTGTGGAAATCCTCCGCGGCCCGGCCTCGGTGTTGTATGGCAGCAACGCCATCGGCGGTGCGGTGAGCTACTTCACCCTCGACCCGGACGACATCATCAAGCCCGGCAAAGACGTGGGTGCACGCCTGAAAACCGGCTACAGCTCGGCCGACGAAAGCTGGCTGACCTCCGCCACCGTCGCCGGCCGCCAGGGTGACTTCGACGGCCTGCTGCACCTGAGCCAGCGCAACGGCCACGAGACCGAAACCCACGGCAGCCACAGTGGCGACGGCCTGTCGCGCACCGAAGCCAACCCGATGGACGTGCGCACCACCAACGTGCTGGCCAAGCTGGGCTGGAACTACGCCGACGACGCGCGCCTGGGGCTTACCTACGAGCGCTACAAGGATGACCGCGACCAGAACATCCTCAGCGCGGTGGGTGGGCCGTTCATTCCGGGCTTCGGTGGCATGAACTCGTACCGCATGCGCCAAGGCAACGACACGATCACCCGTGAACGCTTCGGTCTCAATCATGAATTCGACCTCGATAGCGTGGTCGCAGATCACGTCAAATGGAGCCTCAACTACCAGATCGCGAAGACCGACCAACGCACCGATGAGCTGTATGTCGCCTCGGGACGCCAAGTGTTTCGGGACCGGCAGACGACCTACAAGGATCGCCAGTGGGTATTCGACGCCCAATTCGACAAGGCCTTCAGCATCGGCCAAACCGATCACCTGTTCACCTACGGCACCACACTCAAACAGGAAAAAGTCACGGGTTCACGGAGCGGCACCGGCACTTGCCTGAACATCGGTGGTACCTGTACCGCCATCGGACAGGACAGCGCGCGTGACGGACAGGCCTTGGTCAGCGACTTCCCGGACCCCACCGTGAATACCTACAGCCTGTTCGCGCAGGATGAAATCCGCTGGAACAACTGGACCTTCATGCCCGGCGCGCGCTACGACTACACCCGTATGGAGCCCAAGTTCACCGAGGCATTCCTGCGTGGTCTGGAGTCCAGCGGTACGGCGCCTGCCTCCCAGGATGATTCGGACAAGAAGTGGCACCGCGTCTCGCCCAAGTTCGGCCTGACCTACGCCTTCAACGACAACTACACCTGGTACGGCCAGTATGCAGAAGGCTTCCGCACTCCGACCGCCAAAGCCATGTATGGCCGCTTCCAGAACCTGGACCAAGGCTACCGCGTGGAGGGCAACCCGGACCTTGAGCCTGAAAAGAGCAAAAGCTATGAAACCGGCCTGCGTGGCAACTTCGACGCCGGCAACTTCGACGTGGCAGTGTTCTACAACAAGTACCGTGATTTCATCGACGAAGATGCCGTGCAAAGCGCCAACCTGGAGCAGACCTTCCAGGCCAACAACATCAAGCACGCCACCATCAAGGGTGCCGAATTCAAGGGCCGCCTGAACCTCGACCACTTCGGCGCAGCGCAGGGCCTCTATGCCCAAAGCTCGATTGCCTACACCTATGGTCGTAACGATGACACCGGTCAACCGTTGAACAGTGTCAACCCGCTCAAGGGCGTATTCGGCCTGGGCTACGAGCAGCAGCACTACGGTGGCTTGCTGAGCTGGACGCTGGTCAAGCGCAAGACCCGTGTCGACGACAGTACCTTCTATTCACCTGACGGTTCCACCTCGAAGTTCCGCACCCCGGGCTACGGTGTGCTGGACCTGACCGGCTACTACAAGGTCACCGACGACGTCACCATCAACGCAGGGCTGTACAACCTGACCGACAAGAAATACTGGCAGTGGGATTCGGTGCGCAGCTACGACGGCCAGGGTGAGGCGGCTGTGACCCAGCCGGCCAACATCGACCGCCTGACCATGCCGGGGCGCAACTTCGGTATCAATGTGGTTTGGGATATCTGAGGCGTTACGTCTGTACCGGCCTCTTTGCGGGCACGCCCGCGCCCACAGGTTCAACACAGGTCTTGGACCTGTGATGTTCCTGCAGGAGCGGGTTTACCCGCGAAGAGGCCGGTACTGGCAACACAAATACCGGCTTTTTTTACTGTCCCGCTTTCGCTGCTTCGTCTTGTATCTAGACCCCTCTTTCCAAGGACTGCCCCATGACCGAACGCCCAGCCCTGCGCTCCCAGCGCCTGAACCAGATCACCCACGCCCCGCACGCCGAGCTGGATGCCCTGGTCAAATCCCACGCGCCTTTCGACAGCCGCGAAAGTTTCGCCCGCTTCGTCGTCGCCCAGTACCTGTTCCAGTCCGAACTGCAGGCCCTGTACAACGACCCTCAACTGATCGCCATCGTCCCTGATCTGGCTGAGCGCTGCCGTGCCGACCAGGCCCGCCTGGACCTCGCCGACCTCGACACCGAAGTACCGACGGCGGTGCCGGGCGCCGTGGGCAAGCCGAGCCTGGGCGAGGCAATGGGCTGGATCTTCGTCTCCGAAGGCTCCAAACTGGGCGCTGCGTTTCTGATCAAGCGTGCCGTGGCCCTGGAACTGTCCGACAGCTTCGGTGCCCGTCACCTGGGCGAGCCCGTCGGTGGTCGTGCCGAAGGCTGGAAGCAGTTCACCCGCATCCTCGATGGCCTGGCGCTCTCGCCTGAAGAGGAAGCGGCTGCCGAACGCGGTGCAGTGGCCGCCTTCGAGCGTTTCACCGAGTTGCTCAAGCACGCCTACGCTGCGGATGCCGCGCTGGTCTGATACGCCGTAGCCGGCCACCCCTTCGGTGGCCGAACCGTTTTATGCAGTGAGAACATGACCCAACCAGCCCGCTCGAAACTCGCCCGCCTGTTGTATGGAATCCTGGCCTACGTGAGCCTCGGGGTGGGCCTGGTCGCCATTGTGATTCCTGGTTTGCCGACCACCGAGTTCATCCTGCTGGCCGCCTGGGCCGCCACGCGCAGTTCACCGCGCCTGTCGGCATGGCTGGAGAACCACCGGCTGTTCGGGCCAATTCTGCATAACTGGCGCAACGGCAAGGTGATTCAGCGCCGGGCCAAGGTCAGCGCAACCATCAGCATGCTGCTGTGTGCGGGCCTGATGCTGACCTTTCTGGAACACCACTGGCCGGTATTCCTGGCAATCGCCGGGATGACCTTGGGCAACCTGTGGATCTGGTCACGCCCGGAGCACGCCTGCCCTGCCCCGTCACAAGCTCAGCAGCCCTGAATACAGGGCATAGGCCGCCAGCGCGGCACCCACCAGCACGGCGGCGAAAATCAGCTTTTCCCAGGCCGTGAACAACGTCTGCCCCTGCTCATGCTTGGCCCTCGCGAACAAGATGACGCCGGGGGCGTACAGCAGCGCCGAAAGCAGCAGGTACTTGAGCCCGCCGGCATACAGCAGCCACACGGCATACAGCAGGGCAACCAGCGCCACCAACAAGTCCTTGCGCCGCAACCTCGGCTGCCCGGCATAGGTTTCTGCGCGCATCGCCAGCAGCACGGCATACGCCGCAGACCACAGATAGGGTACCAGGATCATCGACGAGGCCAGGTAGATCAGACTGGTGTACGTACCGGCCGAGAACAGCGTAATCAGCAGGAAACCCTGAATCATGCAGTTGGTCAGCCACAGGGCATTGGCCGGCACATGGTTGGCGTTTTCCTTGGCCAGAAAGCGCGGCATGGTCTTGTCCCGCGCCGTGGCGTAAAGGATCTCGGCACACAGCAGCGCCCAAGACAGCAATGCGCCAAGCAGCGAGACCGCCAGGCCGAGGCTGATCAGCAAGGCGCCCCAGGGGCCGACGATATGCTCCAGCACCGAGGCCAGTGAGGGGTTCTGCAGCCCGGCCAGTTCCGGTTGGGTCATGATGCCCAGCGACAGCACGTTGACCAACACCAGCAGCGCCAGCACACCCAGAAAACCGATGACCGTGGCCTTGCCCACGTCTGACCGACGCTGAGCGCGCCCGGAATACACGCTTGCGCCTTCTATGCCGATGAACACGAATACGGTCACCAGCATCATATTGCGCACCTGCTCCAGCACGCTGCCGAATTGTGGGTTGCTCAAACCCCAGATATCCCGGGTGAAGATATCGGCGCGGAAGGCAAATGCAGCGATCACCACGAAAATCAGCAACGGCACCACCTTGGCCACTGTGGTGACCTGGTTGATGAAGGCCGCCTCCTTGATGCCGCGCAACACCAGAAAATGTACCGACCACAACAGCAGCGAGGCACAACCGATGGCGATGGGTGTGTTGCCTTCGCCGAACACCGGGAAGTAGAAGCCCAGCGTGCTGAACAGCAGCACGAAATAACCGACGTTGCCCAGCCAGGCGCTGATCCAGTAGCCCCAGGCCGAGGAAAAGCCCATGTACTCACCAAAGCCGGCCTTGGCGTAGGCATACACCCCCGAGTCCAGTTCCGGCTTGCGGTTGGCCAGGGTCTGGAACACGAAGGCCAGGGCCAACATGCCGACCGCGGTGATCGCCCAGCCGATCAGCACGGCGCCCACATCGGCACGCGCGGCCATGTTCTGCGGCAGCGAGAAGATACCACCGCCAATCATCGACCCGACCACCAGCGCGATCAACGCGCCCAGGCGCAGCTTCTGTCCCGGTTCGCTCATGAGCCTCCCTTTTTCAAACCTTGTCATGCGTTTGAAACAGCCTTGCGGGCTATATCAATATGGTTACTTATACTGAAGCCGTACATTCAACCTCTATCACTAATAACTGCTTTGTCTATGTACCTGCTCTCTCAAAACTAGCAGCAGTCTGGCAACTGGAAAAGAAACTGATAAAACTCGAATTTCTGGTGAAAAATTTGCGAAAGCGACAAAAGCGGCTAATTTCAAGCATCGCAGGCTGAACAGAGCGTTTGCTCTAGAAGGACATGGAGGTGCCAGCATTCAAGGCCTGCAGCCCAAGCTGTCGGCACTCTCCAGGAGCACCCGTGAAGGAAATTTCCTTCCTTTACGGCGCCTTAAACTGACGCAAGTCAGCTCAAGGCAGCGGCGTCGGATCTATTCTGTCGTCAACTTTCTCCTGGCAGGAGTTGTTAAATGTCTGATTCATCCGGAAAACTAAAGCTCGGCGCGTTAGTTGCACTTGTCGTCGGCTCGATGATTGGCGGCGGTATCTTCTCGCTGCCGCAAAACATGGCCGCCAGCGCAGGGGTCGGGGCCGTGCTGATCGGCTGGGCGATCACTGCGGTCGGCATGCTGACCCTGGCCTTCGTGTTCCAGACCCTGGCCAACCGCAAGCCTGACCTGGATGGCGGGGTGTATGCCTATGCCAAGGCCGGCTTCGGCGACTACATGGGCTTTTCCTCGGCCTGGGGCTATTGGATCAGTGCCTGGCTGGGCAACGTCGGCTACTTCGTGCTGCTGTTCAGCACCCTGGGCTACTTCTTCCCGATTTTCGGTGAAGGCAATACCCCGGCCGCCATCATTGGCGCGTCGATCCTGTTGTGGGCGGTGCACTTTCTGGTACTGCGCGGCATCAAGGAAGCGGCCTTCATCAACCTGGTCACCACGGTGGCCAAAGTGGTGCCGCTGGTGCTGTTCGCCCTGATCTGCCTGTTCGCCTTCAGGCTCGACATCTTCACCGCCGATATCTGGGCCGTGGGCACGCCAGAGCTTGGCAGTGTCATGAACCAGGTGCGCAACATGATGCTGGTCACCGTGTGGGTGTTCATCGGCATCGAGGGCGCGAGCATCTTCTCGGCGCGGGCGGAAAAACGCACCGACGTGGGCAAGGCAACGGTGATCGGCTTCGTGACCGTGCTGCTGTTCCTGGTGTTGGTCAACGTGCTGTCGCTGGGCATCATGACTCAACCGGAACTGGCCAAGCTGCAGAACCCGTCGATGGCTGCCGTGCTGGAGCATGTGGTCGGCCACTGGGGGGCGGTGCTGATCAGCGTCGGCCTGGTCATCTCGCTGCTCGGGGCGCTGCTGTCGTGGGTGCTGCTGTGCGCCGAGATCATGTTCGCCGCCGCCAAGGACCACACCATGCCGGAGTTCCTGCGCCGCGAGAACGCCAAACAGGTACCGGCCAACGCCCTGTGGCTGACCAACGCCATGGTGCAGATCTTCCTGGTCATCACGCTGTTCTCAAACAGCACCTACCTGTCTCTGATCTACCTCGCCACCTCGATGATCCTGGTGCCCTACCTGTGGTCGGCAGCCTATGCGTTCCTGCTGGCATTGCGCAGCGAAACCTACGAACAGGCCCTGGCCGAACGCAAGAAGGACCTGCTCATCGGTGGTATCGCCCTGCTGTACGCCGTCTGGCTGCTGTACGCCGGTGGCGTGAAATACCTGCTGCTCTCGGCCCTGCTCTACGCACCTGGCGCGATCCTGTTCGCCAAGGCCAAGCGTGAGGTGGGCCAACCGGTCTTCACCAACGTGGAAAAACTGATCTTCGCAGCCGTGGTCATTGGCGCCCTGGTGGCAGCCTTTGGTCTGTATGACGGCTTCCTGACCCTTTGACCCACGTCTTCGATCAATTGGAGGAATGAAACCATGTCCGCTGAAAAACAGAAGTACGGTGTCCACTCCGAAGCCGGCAAACTGCGCAAAGTGATGGTTTGCGCCCCGGGCCTGGCGCACAAGCGCCTGACACCGAGCAACTGTGACGAACTGCTGTTCGACGATGTGATCTGGGTCGACCAGGCCAAGCGTGACCATTTCGACTTCGTCACCAAGATGCGCGAGCGTGGCGTGGATGTGCTGGAGATGCACAACCTGCTGACCGATATCGTTCAGAACAAAGAGGCGCTCAAGTGGATCCTCGACCGCAAGATCACCCCTGACACCGTCGGCGTAGGCCTGACCAACGAAGTGCGCAGCTGGCTCGAAGGCCTGGAGCCACGCCACCTGGCCGAGTTCCTGATCGGCGGCGTGGCAGGTCAGGACCTGCCGCAGAGCGAAGGCGCCGAAGTCGTGAAGATGTACAACGACTACCTGGGCCACTCCAGCTTCATCCTGCCACCACTGCCCAACACCCAGTTCACGCGCGACACCACCTGCTGGATCTACGGCGGCGTGACGCTGAACCCGATGTACTGGCCGGCGCGTCGCCAGGAAACCCTGTTGACCACCGCCATCTACAAGTTCCACAAGGAGTTCACCGAGGCCGACTTCCAGGTGTGGTATGGCGACCCGGACAAGGACCATGGCAATGCCACGCTCGAAGGCGGTGATGTGATGCCGATCGGCAATGGCATCGTGCTGATCGGCATGGGCGAGCGCACCTCGCGCCAGGCCATCGGCCAACTGGCGCAAAACCTGTTCGCCAAGGGCGCCGTCAAGGAAGTGATCGTCGCCGGCCTGCCAAAATCTCGCGCCGCCATGCACCTGGACACTGTATTCAGCTTCTGCGACCGCGACCTGGTCACGGTCTTCCCGGAAGTGGTGAAAGAGATTGTGCCATTCATCATCCGCCCGGACGAAAGCAAGCCTTACGGTATGGATGTACGCCGCATCAACAAGTCGTTCATCGAAGTGGTGGGCGAGCAGCTGGGCGTCCAGCTGCGCGTGGTCGAAACCGGCGGCAACAGCTTCGCCGCCGAGCGCGAACAGTGGGATGACGGTAACAACGTGGTGGCCATCGAGCCGGGCGTAGTCATTGGCTACGACCGCAACACCTACACCAACACCCTGCTGCGCAAGGCCGGCATCGAGGTCATCACCATCAGCGCCGGCGAACTGGGCCGGGGCCGGGGCGGCGGCCACTGCATGACCTGCCCGATCGTGCGCGACCCGATCGACTACTAACGACCATCACGCCCGGCCGCACCCATGAAGTGGCGGCCGGGACATCACCGAACTCAAGGAGAAACTGTCATGGCGTTCAACATTCACAACCGCAACTTGCTCAGCCTGGAACACCACACCACCCGTGAGTTGCGCTACCTGCTGGACCTGTCCCGCGACCTCAAGCGGGCCAAGTACACGGGCACCGAGCAGCAGCACCTGAAGGGCAACAACATTGCCCTGATCTTCGAAAAAACCTCCACCCGTACCCGTTGCGCCTTCGAAGTTGCGGCCTATGACCAGGGCGCCAACGTCACCTACATCGACCCCAACTCTTCGCAGATCGGCCACAAGGAAAGCATGAAGGACACCGCCCGTGTGCTCGGGCGCATGTATGACGCCATCGAGTACCGTGGCTTCAAGCAGGAAATCGTCGAAGAGCTGGCCAAGTTCGCCGGCGTCCCGGTGTTCAACGGCCTGACCGACGAATACCATCCGACCCAGATGATCGCCGACGTGCTGACCATGCGTGAGCACAGCGACAAGCCGCTGCACGACATCAGCTACGCCTACCTGGGCGATGCCCGCAACAACATGGGCAACTCGCTGCTGCTGATCGGCGCCAAGCTGGGCATGGATGTGCGCATCGCCGCGCCCAAGGCACTGTGGCCACACGACGACTTGGTCGAGCGTTGCAAGCAGTACGCTGAAGAAAGCGGCGCACGCATTACCCTCACCGAAGACCCGAAAGCCGCGGTCAAGGGGGTCGACTTTGTCCATACCGACGTGTGGGTATCGATGGGCGAGCCGATCGAAGCCTGGGGTGAGCGCATCAAGCAGCTCAAGCCTTATCAGGTGAATGCCGAACTGATGAAGTCCACCGGTAACCCACGGACCAAGTTCATGCACTGCCTGCCGGCATTCCACAACTCCGACACCAAGGTAGGCAAGCAGATCGCCGAACAATACCCGGACCTGGCAAACGGCATCGAAGTGACCGATGACGTGTTCGAGTCGCCAGCGTGCATCGCCTTCGAGCAGGCGGAAAACCGCATGCACACGATCAAGGCGATCCTGGTATCGACCCTGGCTGATCTATAAGTAGCCCGCAGTCCCTGTGGGAGCGGGCGTGCCCGCGAAGGCGTCAGCCGCATCATCGATGATGTCAGGTCTGGCCTCTTCGCGGGCATGCCCGCTCCCACAGCGAACTCCGCAGCCTCCGTGCAGCGACAGTCGATTCATTCTTTCGCTAAAGGACATTCCACATGCGTATCGTTGTTGCATTGGGCGGCAACGCCCTGCTACGTCGCGGCGAGCCCATGACCGCTGACAACCAGCGCGCCAATATCCGCACCGCCACCGAACAGATCGCCAAAATTCACCCTGGCAACGAACTGGTCATCGCCCACGGCAACGGCCCTCAAGTGGGTCTGCTGTCGCTTCAGGCCCTGTCGTACAAGCCTGAAGAAGCGTACCCGCTAGACGTGCTGGGCGCCGAAACCGAGGGCATGATCGGTTACATGATCGAACAGGAACTGGGCAACCTGCTGGCCTTCGAGGTGCCCTTCGCCACCTTGCTCACCCAAGTGGAAGTGGACGCCAACGACCCGGCCTTCAAGGATCCGACCAAGTTCATCGGCCCGGTCTATAGCAAGGAAGAGGCCGAGCGCCTGGCCAAGGAAAAGGGCTGGGTGGTCAAGGCCGACGGCGACAAGTACCGCCGCGTGGTGGCCAGCCCGAAACCCAAGCGCATCTTCGAAATTCGCCCGATCAAGTGGCTGCTGGAAAAAAGCAGCATCGTGATTTGCGCAGGCGGTGGCGGCATCCCCACCCTGTACGATGAAAACCACAAGCTCAAAGGCATCGAGGCGGTGATCGACAAAGACCTGTGCTCGGCGCTGCTGGCCGAGCAATTGGAAGCCGACCTTCTGATTATCGCCACCGACGTCGATGCAGCCTACATTGACTGGGGCAAACCGACGCAGAAGGCCATCGCCCAGGCCCACCCGGACGCGTTGGAAACGCTGGGGTTTGCCGCCGGCTCCATGGGGCCGAAGGTGCAGGCCGCCTGCGACTTTGCCCGCAACACCGGCAAGGTGGCGGTGATCAGTTCGCTGGAGAACATCGAAGGCATCGTCAAAGGCAAAGCCGGCACTCGGGTTTCCACCGAGAAGCCGGGCATCAGCTACCGTTGAATGCAGCAGGCGGGCTTACGCGGCCCGCCATTTTCAACCTTCCAAAGGAGATAGCCATGGCCCAGTATCACTCCGGTCATGTACACATCGAGCGCACTGCGCTGAACCACGCCGACCACAGCTATGACCTGAACATCGAGTACGAGGCCGTGTCGGACCCCAAGGAAGGCAGAGGCATTCAATTCCACATGCATGGCAGCATCGAAGGCAAGACGGTGGAAGAAAAGTTCTTCCTCGCCAAGGACCAGGTCTTGCCCAGCTTCCTCATGCTACTGACCCGCAAGGCGCAGTCGTATCTGGCGCCGCCGAAGAAATTCGAGACCCTGAGTTCGCCGCACAAGCTCTATGACCATATGTTTGCGGACATTCGCGAAAAGCTCGATGTGAAATCGGGCGACCCGATCAAGCCTGAACATCTGGAGTGACCCTTTTCGCGAGCAAGCCCGCCCCTACAGCAGCAATCCTGTGGGAGCGGGCGCGCCCGCGAATGCGCCACCGCCAACCTTGGGCCTGCCCCCCGTCTCAGGGCATACTGGCGGCCTCCATCGCCAACTGTCCGAATCCCATGCGCATCCACGTCAGTTTCATCGACCGCGTCGGCATCACCCAGGAAGTCCTTGCCCTGCTCGGTGCCCGCAACCTCAACCTGGACGCCGTGGAGATGGTCCCGCCGAACGTCTACATCGACGCCCCTACCCTGAGCCCCGCCGTACTCGAAGAACTGCACGACGCGCTGTTCGAAGTACACGGCGTGCAATCGGTGGACGTGGTCGACATCCTCCCAGGCCAGCGCCGCCACCTGCAACTCGATGCCCTGCTGGCCGCCATGAGCGACCCGGTGCTGGCGGTGGACAGCGCAGGCCTGGTGCTATTGGCCAACCCGGCGCTGATCGAACTGTGCGGTCGCGAATCTGCCGGGCGCTCGGTGGGTGAACTGTTTGGCGACCCCGCACTGCTGCAAGCGCTGCTGGACAACAACTTCCACCTGCCCATGCGCGAGATGCAGCTGAACGGCCATAGCCTGCTGCTGGACGCCATGCCGATCACCAACGCCGGTGGCCTGCTGACGCTGTACCCACCCTCGCGCATGGGCGAACGCCTGTCGGCCCTGCATCACGATCACGCCGAGGGCTTCGATGCCTTGCTGGGCGAGTCGCCGGCCATCCGCACCCTCAAAGCCCGCGCCTTACGCGTGGCGGCGCTCGATGCGCCGCTGCTGGTGCATGGCGAGACCGGCACCGGCAAAGAACTGGTAGCCCGCGCCTGCCATGCCGTCAGCAGCCGCCACGCGGCCCCGTTCCTGGCCCTGAACTGCGCCGCGCTGCCCGAGAGCCTGGCCGAAAGCGAACTGTTCGGCTACGCACCCGGGGCCTTTACCGGCGCGCAACGAGGTGGCAAGCCTGGGCTGATGGAACTGGCCAACCAGGGCACAGTGTTCCTCGATGAAATAGGTGAAATGTCACCCTACCTGCAGGCCAAGTTGCTGCGTTTTCTCAGCGATGGCAGCTTCCGCCGGGTGGGTGGCGACCGCGAAGTGAAGGTGGATGTGCGCATCATCAGTGCCACCCACCGCGACCTGGAACGCATGGTCGCCGAAGGCAGTTTCCGCGAAGACCTGTTCTACCGTCTGAACGTGCTCAACCTGGAGGTACCACCGCTTCGCGACCGTGGCCAGGACATCCTGATGCTGGCGCACTTCTTCATGCAGCAGGCGTGCACACAGATCCAGCGCCCAGCCTGCCGGCTGACCCCATCCACCCATTCGGCACTGCTGGCCAACCCTTGGCCGGGCAATGTGCGCCAGTTGCAGAACGTGATCTTCCGCGCTGCTGCCATCTGCGAGGGTAACCTGGTGGATATCGGCGACCTGGACATCGCCGGCACCTCGGTGGCACGTGGGCAAGATGGCGAAGTGGCCAGCCTCGAGCAGGCCGTGGGTAATTTCGAGCGCGAACTGTTGCAGCGCTTGTATGCCAGCTACCCGTCAACACGGCAACTGGCCGGACGCTTGCAAACTTCGCACACGGCTATTGCCCAGCGGCTGCGTAAATATGGAATACCCGGAAAACCATGACGGCTGTGGTCAAAACCCGTAATTGAATCGGAATTTTCCTGGCCGCTCAGCCGCATTTGACTGGTGTGCTCTCCGTAAAAGGGTGACATTGTAATTTCACATGTCCCCCTGAACTAAGAGCCCCCGATGTTTGAACTGGTGAAGGGTTTGCCAATGGTTCAGAACACCGTGGGTATCGGCCAGGCAACAAGACTGGGGCTCGCCCCACTGATGGGCCTACCCTGGCATTACCCTGGTTCATTGCGGGTTAAGCAATTTCAAAAGTCCCTTGAGTGACAGGGCAGGCAATCAGAAAGTCGTTCTGAGTTGTGTCGGGCCTGCCAGTACAGCCTACCAACGCAGCATGCGGGGCCCCCACCAGGCACCGAACACCGTCGGAACAAGCATGCCAAGGACATACCAGACACCCCAGAACGGTACGCCCATTTCCGGACAATGCAGGCAGTAGACCACCGTTGCAGTCGAACCCGCCAGCAGGCCACCAGCAGCACCCGCTAACCGTAACCGGGTGGGCGCCAGGCCTTTCAGCGCCCAGAACACGGTGACAAAGGCCGGCACCGACAGCAATGCGATATTCAGTGCGCAGGTACGCCATGTGCGCCCGAACAACAGGTCGGCGCGCGCATCCACAGGCGCCCCAGCGATACTGATGGCCGCCCCGCACCAGACCAGCAGCAGTGGCAAGCCAAGCATCGTCCAGCCTGCAGCGCCATTCCCTCCTGGCCTGGCCAAGCGGCTCGTCAACCACAGCCCGATCAACGCCAAGCTGGATGGAAAGGCGACTTTGCCCCAGAACAGCGGGGTTTGTGCGACCTCTGTGATATCACTGCGTACACCGTAAAGGGTAATAGTCAGCAGCAGTGCTGCGGTCAGCCCGCCCAGCACAGCCACTGCCATCCGCCTACTAACGGCGTGGCGCGGCACTGGCCCTTCGCCTGCGGCCAGCAAGGCAATCAAATCGTCAGTCTTCATGGTTGTGGGCTCCTCCAATCAGCCTGGATAGCGCTTTCAGACCTCGATGTATCCCAACCTTCACCGCTGAACTGGAAAGCCCGGTAAGTTGTGCCGTCTCTTCGACAGACAACCCCTCCAGCTTGACATGAACAATCGGCAGTCGTTGCCGCTCTGGCAGTTGCTTGAGCAGCTTGGTCAGGTCTCGGCTGGCCTCGGCTGATTCAACCTCCGAGATGGCAAACAGTTGCGCATCATCGTCCAGAACATCATGCCGGGCTTCGCGACGTGAAACACTTCGCAGATGATCCGCCAGTTTGTAACGGGCGATCGCATGCACCCAGGCCGTCAAAGGCTGCTGTGCCTGGTAAGTGTGACGCGCGTTATGCACTGCCAGCAGCACATCCTGCACCATGTCCTCTATCTCGGCCGGCCGCCTGCTCAGACGGCTGCGCAGAAACGCACGTACATGCAGCGCAAGCGTGCCGAGAAAATCCTGATAGGCCAGCTGGTCGCCTGTCAGCCCTCGAAGCAACAGTGCTTTCAACCGGGCCTCGCGAGCCTCGAGCTCATCCTGTGAGTTAGTTCGCTGCATGGGCCGCCTGGGTTACACCCTGAATACAATTGACTTGATTCATCCGCTCCCGGCGTGTGGCACGCAGGTGCTGCAAATATGCCATGCCCTTGGCCTCGACATCAGCTTGTGAAGACAAGCCCTGAAAAAAATTCTCCCAAGGCTGTAACCCTTTTTACGCGAGGCACGAATTACTCCATGAGCCGCCGGTAAAGACCACGGCCACACTCTCAGGAGATTCACCCATGAAAACCCTCGCCCTCACCACTGCAGCACTTGCTCTCGCCTCGCTTGCAGGCGTTGCCATGGCGGCCGACAGCACGCAACCCGCAGGCAGTGGCGCTGCCATGGAAAAATGCTACGGCGTCGCCATGGCAGGAAAGAACGATTGCAAGGCCGGCGCCGGTACCAGCTGCGCAGGCAGTGCGAAGAAAGACTACGACGGCATGCACTGGAAAAACGTCCCCGCCGGCACCTGCACTTCGATCAAGACACCTGCCGGCATGGGTTCGCTGACACCTCACAAGTCTTGATCAGGGGAAACCGACCATGAACGCAGACGCACGAATGGGCGCCGGAGTCAGCCTGAAGGCCGAGCACTACGACCAGGCGCTGGCGTGCGATCTCGAAGGGCTCTGGTTTGAAGTTCACCCGGAGAACTACATGGTCGGTGGCCCTCGCCTTGCCTGGCTGAACCGCATCGCAGAGCGGCACCCGGTCTCATTGCATGGTGTGGCACTTTCGCTGGCGGCTGACGCAGCCCCCGATCAGGACCACTTGCAGCGTCTGCGCGCACTGTGCGATCAGATCGAACCGGTACTTGTATCAGAGCACCTGGCCTGGTCCACCTGGCAGGGGCACTACCATCCAGACCTTCTGCCATTCCCGCGCAGCAACGAAGCCCTGCAGCGCATCGCTGAAAACATCCAGCGATGCCAGGAGGTATTGGGCCGGCGGATATCCATCGAAAACCCCAGTCATTACCTGCAGCTGCAGGGCCATGACTGGGACGAGATCGACTTTCTTGACGAACTGACACGTCGCACGGGTTGTGGCCTGCTGCTGGACATCAACAACGTCTATGTGAGTGCTCACAATCTGGGGTTCTCGGCAACTGCCTACCTGGACCGCTTTCCAGCGCAAGCCATCACAGAAATTCACCTGGCCGGGCACAGCGATGATGACCAAGCCAACCTGTTGATCGACTCTCATGATGCGCAGGTGGCCGAGCCTGTGTGGGCGCTGTACCGCCAACTGGTTTCCCGTGTCGGCCCGCGCCCGACACTCATTGAACGTGACGACAAGCTTCCCCCGTTCACCGAACTGCTTGCTGAACGGTCCATCGCACAGTCGATCATGACTTGCCCAGGTGTATTGCCATGAACCTTTCCCTTGGTCAGTTCCAGCACGCATTCATCGAGGCACTCTATTCCCGCCCTGCTCCCCAGCTTTCGGGAGTGACCGAACAAGCGGCATTCGCGGTTTATCGCAACACGGTGCTGGCCGGCTGCGTGGATGCGCTGCGCGCAAACTTTCCGAGCGTGTGCACACTCGTCGGGCGCGCCTGGATGGATGAGACCGCGGCAGTCTATGCGCGGCAATTTCCCCCCAGCGATCCCCGGCTGATCTGCTACGGCGCAACCTTTCCGGATTTCCTCGAAGACATTCAGTCACAGCATGCTGTGCCGTATCTGGCGGATGTCGCGCGCCTGGACCTGCGTTGGACAGAAGCCTTCAGCGCGCCGAACGAAACGTGCCTGAACCTTGTCGAGCTGGCAGGCATGACCCCCAGCGATCTGGATCACGGTTGCTTGGCCCCCCGTGCCAGTGCCCGTTGGTACTGGTGCGAAGCGCATCCTGTGTACACCCTGTGGCGCTGCGCCCGCGAACAGCTTGCCTGGCCCCATGACCAGCCATGGGTGGGCGAAGGGGTACTGTTTGTCGGAACCGCTGATGGCGTATGCCATCAGCCGCTGGGGAAAGGTGGCCATGCGTTCCTCAAGGCCTGTGCGGCCGGACACTCGCTGATGCAGGCCTCAGACCTGGCACGACACGCAGAAACCGACCTGGACTTCACCGAGATGCTCGGGCGCCTGATGACAGCCCAGGCTTTTCGCCCACTCGCCTTCACAGGAGAACACCACCATGGCTAGTGTCGATTTCACACCCCCGGCCAGCAGCCTGCGGCGCGCCTGGAACCACGTTGCGCAGAGCATCGAGCGCCGGTTGAGCGATGACCTGTTGTGCCTGGTCGCCCGGCTCGGGATCGCCTCGATATTCTTTCTTTCCGGGCGCACCAAAGTGGAAGGTTTCCTCACCCTCACACCCGGCACCTACGAGCTGTTCCGCACCGAGTACGCGCTGCCGCTCCTTTCGCCCTGGCTTGCAGCACACCTGGCAACCTACGCTGAGCACTTGTTCCCGCTATTGCTGGTGCTCGGCCTGATGACCAGGCTATCTGCGCTGGCACTGCTGGGCATGACCCTGGTGATAGAAGTGTTCGTCTACCCCGATGCGTGGCCCACCCACCTGACTTGGGCAGGGCTCTTGCTGCTCCTGATCGCCCGTGGCGCCGGTGCGTTTTCGCTGGATCATCTGCTGGAAATGAAATGACCGAAGGCCAATGGGCACCTGCCCTGTTCACGCATCAACCGTATCGTTGTCGCTACACCGTAGCGAAACCGATACGGTGCCGTCTCGACGTGGGTGCACAAGGGTTTGATGCTCAAACCCTTTTCCTCCCATGTGCACCTGTAACGATATCATTCCACAGAAAAGATAAGGATTTACCCAATATTCACGTAACATATTGATAAACAAGCATTTTTGTAGATTGGCCGCATTATTGCTAAAGGAATCCTACCCTAAGAGCGCGGCGCCACCGCGCCCAACGCCCTGCTTCCCGAGGATTCCCCATGAGCGAGTTGCGTTTCACTGAAGATCACGAATGGCTGCGCGTCGAAGCCGATGGCAGCGTCACCGTGGGCATCACCGCCTACGCCCAGAATGCCCTTGGCGACGTGGTTTTCGTGCAACTGCCAGAGTTGCAGCAGTATGAGAAAGGCAGCGAAGCGTCCACCGTCGAATCGGTCAAGGCCGCCAGCGGCGTGTACATGCCACTGACGGGTGAAGTGGTCGAGGTCAACGGCCAGCTTGAAGACAGCCCTGAACTGGTCAACGAAGACCCGATGGGCGAAGGCTGGTTCTTCCGCTTCATCCCTGCCGATGCAGAAGCCGTGACCGCTCTGCTCGACCAGGACGCCTACGACCGCCTGCTCAAAGCCAACGACGACGCCTGAGGACACCCGCCATGACCATTAACCTCGGCACCGCCAACGAATTCATCGCCCGTCACATAGGCCCGCGCGCCGCTGACGAACAGGCCATGCTCACTGCACTGGGCTTCGACTCGCTGGACGCCATGACCGCTGCGGTCATCCCCGACAGCATCAAAGGCACCAGCGTGCTTGGCTCGCACGACGGCCAGAGCGAGGCCGATGCGCTCGCTGCACTCAAGGCCATCGCTGGCAAGAACCAGCTGTTCAAAAGCTACATCGGCCAGGGCTACTACAACACCCACACTCCGGCACCGATCCTGCGCAACCTGCTGGAAAACCCGGCCTGGTACACCGCCTACACCCCGTACCAGCCAGAAATTTCCCAGGGCCGCCTGGAAGCGCTGCTGAACTTCCAGACCCTGATCAGCGACCTCACCGGCCTGCCGATCGCCAACGCCTCCTTGCTCGACGAAGCCACCGCTGCGGCCGAGGCCATGACCTTCTGCAAGCGTCTGTCGAAGAACAAGTCCAGCCATGCCTTCTTTGCCTCCGTGCACTGTCACCCGCAAACCCTCGACGTGCTGCGCACCCGTGCCGAGCCGCTGGGTATCGAGGTTGTGGTTGGCGACGAGCGCGAGCTGGGCGATGTCAGCGCCTTCTTCGGCGCCCTGCTGCAATACCCGGCCAGCAACGGTGAAGTGTTCGACTACCGCGAGGTCGTGCAGCGTTTCCACGCTGCCAACGCTCTGGTCGCCGTAGCGGCAGACCTGCTGGCCCTGACCCTGCTGACCCCACCGGGCGAATTCGAGGCCGACGTGGCCATCGGCAGCGCCCAGCGCTTCGGCGTGCCACTGGGCTTCGGTGGCCCGCACGCGGCTTACTTTGCCACCCGCGACGCGTTCAAGCGCGACATGCCTGGCCGCCTGGTCGGCGTGTCGATCGACCGCTTCGGCAAAACCGCCCTGCGTCTGGCCATGCAGACCCGCGAGCAACACATCCGCCGTGAAAAGGCCACCAGCAACATCTGCACCGCCCAAGTGCTGCTGGCCAACATCGCCAGCATGTTCGCCGTGTACCACGGCCCTGCCGGCCTCAAGCGCATTGCCGAGCGTACCCATGCGCTGACCGCGATCCTCGCCGCCGGCCTGAAGGCGCTGGGCGTACAGGTGGTAGGTGCCAGCGCCTTCGACACCCTGACCCTGGCCACCGGCAGTGCCACTGCCAGCCTGCATGACAAGGCACGCGCCCAGGGCATCAACCTGCGTCAGATCGATGCCGCCCATGTGGGGCTGTCTCTGGACGAAACCAGCACTCAGGCTGACGTCGAGTCGCTGTGGCAGCTGTTGGGTGGCGAGCAGGCACAGCCTGACTTCGCCGCACTGGCCACCAGCACCGGTTCCCTGCTGCCTGCTGCCCTGCTGCGCCAATCGGCCATCCTCGAACACCCGGTGTTCAACCGCTACCACAGCGAAACCGAGCTGATGCGCTACCTGCGCCGCCTGGCCGACAAGGACCTGGCGCTGGACCGCAGCATGATCCCGCTGGGCTCGTGCACCATGAAGCTGAACGCCGCCAGCGAAATGATCCCGGTCACCTGGGCCGAGTTCGGCAACCTGCACCCGTTCGCCCCCGCCGAGCAGAGCCAGGGCTACCTGCAGATGACCACCGAACTGGAGGCCATGCTGTGCGCGGCCACCGGCTATGATGCCGTGTCGCTGCAGCCCAACGCCGGCTCGCAGGGCGAATATGCCGGGCTGTTGGCGATCCGCGCCTACCACCGCAGCCGTGGTGAAGGCCACCGCGATATCTGCCTGATCCCGTCGTCGGCCCATGGCACCAACCCGGCCACCGCACACATGGCTGGCATGCGTGTAGTGGTTACCGCCTGTGACGCCCGTGGCAACGTCGATGTCGAGGACCTGCGCGCCAAAGCCATCGAGCACCGCGAACGCCTGGCTGCAATCATGATCACCTACCCGTCGACCCACGGTGTGTTCGAGGAAGCGATCGGCGATATCTGCGCGATCATCCACGACAACGGCGGCCAGGTGTACATCGACGGCGCGAACATGAATGCCATGGTCGGGCTGTGCGCACCAGGCAAGTTCGGCGGCGACGTTTCCCACCTGAACCTGCACAAGACCTTCTGCATTCCGCATGGTGGCGGCGGCCCAGGCGTCGGCCCGATTGGCGTCAAGTCGCACCTGGCGCCGTTCCTGCCAGGCCATGCACAGCTGGAAAACACCCAGGGCGCGGTATGCGCTGCGCCGTTCGGTAGCGCCAGCATCCTGCCAATCACATGGATGTATATCCGCATGATGGGCGGTGCCGGCCTCAAACGTGCCTCGCAAATGGCAATCCTTAACGCCAACTACATCGCCCGCCGCCTGGAAGAGCACTATCCTGTTCTGTATACCGGCGGTAACGGCCTGGTGGCTCACGAGTGCATTCTCGACCTGCGCCCACTGAAGGACACCAGCGGCATCAGTGTCGACGACGTGGCCAAGCGGTTGATCGACTTCGGCTTCCACGCCCCGACCATGTCCTTCCCGGTGGCTGGCACGCTGATGATCGAACCGACCGAAAGCGAGTCCAAAGAAGAACTGGACCGCTTCTGCAACGCGATGATCCAGATCCGCGAAGAAATCCGCGCAGTGGAGGACGGTAGCCTGGACAAGGACGACAACCCGCTGAAAAACGCACCGCACACTGCGGCTGAGCTGGTTGGCGAATGGACCCATGGCTACAGCCGCGAGCAGGCGGTATACCCGCTGGCGAGCCTGGTGGAAGGCAAGTACTGGCCGCCGGTCGGCCGGGTCGACAACGTGTTCGGCGACCGCAACCTGGTGTGCGCCTGCCCGTCGATCGAGAGCTATCAGGACGTCTGATAGCCCCTCCCCGCCACCTGGCTTGGGTGGCGGGCTCTGTGTAGGAGCGGGTTTACCCGCGAATGCGATGGTGGCTGTACCGCCGCATTCGCGGGTAAACCCGCTCCTACAGGGCTCAACGTCCACCCAACACCCTGGCAGGAGGTCCACATGTCACTGAGCGTCTTCGACCTGTTCAAGATCGGCATCGGTCCCTCCAGCTCCCACACGGTCGGCCCGATGCGTGCCGCTGCGCGGTTTGCCGAAGGACTGCGCCGTGATGGCTTGCTTGCCGGCACCGCCAGCGTCAGGGCCGAGCTGTATGGCTCATTGGGCGCCACAGGCAAAGGCCACGGCAGTGACAAAGCCGTGCTGCTGGGCCTTGAAGGCGAACACCCGGACATCATCGACACCGACAGCATTCCCGCCCGCCTGCAGGTCATCCGCGACAGCGGACGCATCAACCTGCTGGGCGAGCACAGCATTGCGTTCATCGAAAAGCAGCACCTGGCGATGATCCGCAAGCCGTTGGACTACCACCCCAACGGCATGATCTTCCGCGCGTTCGACGACGCAGGCCTGCAAATCCGAAGCCGCGAGTATTACTCGGTAGGCGGTGGTTTCGTGGTCGACGAGGACGCTGCCGGCCACGACCGCATCGTCGAGGACACCACGGTGCTGGCCTATCCGTTCAAGACCGCCAAGGAGCTGCTCGGCCACTGCACCGCGCATGACCTGTCGGTGAGCCAGGTCATGCTGGCCAACGAGACCGCCTGGCGTCCGGAAGCAGAAACCCGAGCCGGGCTGCTGCGCATCTGGCAGGTGATGCAAGATTGCGTCACAGCAGGTTGTCAGCATGAGGGCATATTACCGGGAGGGCTCAAGGTCAAACGCCGCGCGCCGGCCCTGTACCGCCAACTGAGCGGCCACCCGGAAGCCAGCCTGCGTGACGCCCTGTCAGTGCTCGACTGGGTCAACCTCTACGCCTTGGCGGTGAACGAGGAAAACGCCTACGGCGGTCGTGTGGTTACCGCCCCAACCAACGGCGCAGCGGGCATCGTCCCGGCAGTCCTTCACTACTACATGCGCTTCGTGCCGGGTGCCAGCGAGGACGGGGTGGTGCGCTTTCTGCTCACCGCTGCAGCCATCGGCATCCTGTACAAGGAAAACGCCTCCATCTCCGGCGCCGAAGTGGGCTGCCAGGGCGAGGTTGGCGTGGCCTGCTCGATGGCCGCCGGGGCGCTGTGCGAAGTGATGGGCGGCAGCGTGCAGCAGGTGGAGAACGCCGCCGAAATAGGCATGGAACACAACCTGGGCCTGACCTGCGATCCGATCGGCGGCCTCGTACAGGTGCCCTGTATCGAGCGCAATGCCATGGGCTCGGTGAAGGCCATCAACGCGGTACGCATGGCCCTGCGCGGCGACGGGCAGCACTACGTGTCGCTGGACAAGGTCATCCGCACCATGCGCCAGACCGGCGCCGACATGAAAAGCAAATATAAAGAGACCGCCCGTGGCGGCCTGGCCGTCAACATCATCGAATGTTGACCCGACAATGACAGCAAGGAGTCATCGATGTCCGAAACACTGCTCAAGACCCCACTGCACGCTCTGCACCTGGAACTGGGTGCGCGCATGGTGCCGTTCGCCGGCTACGACATGCCGGTGCAGTACCCGCTGGGCGTGCTCAAGGAACACTTGCACACCCGCGAGCAGGCCGGCCTGTTCGACGTCTCGCACATGGGCCAGATCATTCTGCGTGGCGCTGACGCTGCCAAGGCGCTGGAAAGCCTGGTACCGGTGGATATCATCGACCTGCCGGTGGGCATGCAGCGCTATGCCATGTTCACCAATGAGCAAGGCGGCATTCTCGACGACCTGATGGTTGCCAACCTGGGCGACGATGCCCTGTTCCTGGTAGTCAACGCCGCCTGCAAGGAGCAGGACCTGGCTCACTTGCAAACGCACATCGGCAGCCGTTGCGAGGTGCAGCCGCTGTTCGAGGACCGTGCCCTGCTCGCCCTGCAAGGCCCGGCTGCAGTCAACGTGCTGGAACGTCTGGCTCCAGAAGTGGCCGGCATGACCTTCATGCAGTTCCGCCGGGTAAAGCTGCTGGACGTGGACTGTTTCGTCAGCCGCTCGGGTTACACCGGCGAAGATGGCTACGAGATCTCGGTACCGGTGAGCGCTGCCGACGCCTTGGCCCGCCGCCTGCTGGCCGAACCGGAAGTACAGCCGATCGGCTTGGGCGCACGCGACTCGCTGCGTCTGGAAGCCGGCCTATGCCTGTATGGCCACGACATGAACGGCGAGACTACGCCGATCGAAGCCAGCCTGCTGTGGGCGATTTCCAAGGTGCGCCGTGCCGAGGGTGCACGTGCTGCCGGCTTCCCTGGTGCCGAGGCGATCTTCGCCCATCTGCGCGATGGTGTGGCGCGCAAACGTGTTGGCCTGTTGCCACAGGAGCGTACGCCTGTTCGTGAAGGTGCGGACATTGTCGACGCAAACGATAAACCGGTAGGTAAAGTATGCAGTGGGGGCTTTGGCCCGACACTCGCTGCACCTGTCGCAATGGGTTATATCGATAGTGAACATGCTGCACTCGACACTGCACTGTTTGCCGTGGTGCGTGGAAAGAAGGTGGCCTTGAAAGTCAGCAAAATGCCTTTCGTGACACCACGTTACTACCGTGGCTGAAACGGCTTTGTGAAGGTTTTGGGCAGCGTCGACATATTCGTTTTCGAACCTGCCCAATAACTTTTGAACATGGCGCCAGGCCAGGCGCCATGCCGTTTCCGACAAATCGGTCGGTTATTGGCAAACGGCCAGTTTTCCATACGACCAAGGGCTTGTTTTTCGCTCGGCAGTTGGCGTAGAGTCACTGCACTGTGTTTGCATGGGTCGCAACAGTTCGTGACCTGGGCCAGTAGCCGAGATTTGCTACAACCCGTTCGACGTCTCTTACTTCCTGCAACCCAGCCCAGTAATCTTTCGCTTACAAAAAAGTGCGAAAGAAACTGTCATCAAAATTTAAGTTTCATAGGAAATAAGACAATGGCTGAGCGTCAGAAGGGTACCGTCAAGTGGTTCAATGACGAAAAAGGTTACGGCTTCATCACCCCAGAAAGCGGTCCGGATCTCTTCGTGCACTTCCGCGCTATCGAAGGCAACGGCTTCAAGAGCCTGAAAGAAGGCCAGCAAGTAACCTTCGAAGCAGTCCAGGGCCAGAAAGGCATGCAGGCTGACAAGGTTCAACCTGTCTGAATCCAGCACCAGACTTTGAAAAGCCCCTGCCAAGTGCAGGGGCTTTTTTTTGCCCGTAGAATAGTAGGCTCGTCTTTCGGAGCGTCCTGCATGTCAAAGCCTCTACTCACACCCCAGGGGGATTTTCCGCCGGTCGGCCTGGGCCGGCGCCTGGCAGCGATGTTCTATGACTTTTTACTGTGCACCGCGTTGCTGATCGTGACCGCCGGCGCCTACAAGATGATTCAGATGTCGATCATCGGTGAAGCACGCATGCGCGAGCTGACCGAGGCTGGCGCACTGGATGGCGACCCACTGCTGTCTACGGTATTGCTGTTTGCCCTGTTCGGCTTCTTTGCCAAGTTCTGGACCCACGGTGGGCAGACGCTCGGTATGCAGGTATGGGGCGTTCGGGTGCAGAATGCCGATGGTTCGGCCATCAGCCTGTGGCAGGCGCTATTGCGGTTCGTCGTATCGATCGCCTCGTGGCTGTGCCTGGGGCTGGGTTTTTTCTGGGTGCTGATCGACAAGCGCAAGCGCGGTTGGCATGACATCTATTCGGAAAGCCAGCTGGTGCGGGTGCCTAAACAGAAGAAATAAGCCAGAGGATTGGCGTTGCCGGTTCGGGCCCTTTCTTGATGCTTGCGCGGTACCTGTAGGAGCGGGTTTACCCGCGAAGAGGCCGGAATAGATCAACACCCATGAAAAAGCCGACCCTGAGGTCGGCTTTCTTGTGTACCTCAGGCTATTACCCTGCCCGGCGCAACAACCACAGGCCGGCCAAGGCACAGATGCCCCCCGGTATCACTACCGCCAGCAGCGGCGGGAAGCCGAATACCTGGCTCGAAGGCCCGAGCAGGTCCTGGCCAATGCGAAACACGAAGCCCACCAGTACACCCGTGAACACACGCTGACCAAGGGTTACCGAACGCAGCGGGCCAAAGATGAACGAGATCGCCATCAGCACCAGGGCCGCCGTAACCATCGGCTGCAGCACCTTATTCCAGAACGCCAGCCAGTAACGGGAGTTGTTCAGGCCCTGGTCAGACAGGTAGTGGATGTAGTCCCACAACCCGGTAATCGAAAGCGACTCCGGCGCGAGGATCACGGTATTGAGCAGTTCTGGCGTGAGCGAAACATCCCAGCGTTCCTCCGGCGCGCTGACCACCTCGGTGTGGTCGCCACGGAAGTAGGTGGTACGCACATCAGCGAGCAGCCAGTGGTCGTTCTGGTACTGCGCACGGCGGGCAAAGCTCGAGGTGACAATCTTGCGCTCGCTGTCGAAGCGGTAGCGGGTCACGCCCAGCAGCAGGCCATTGGGCTGCACGGCGTTGATGTGCACATACTCCTCGCCCTGGCGGTGCCACATACCGCGCTTGGAACTTTGTGCTTCACCACCACCTTGGGCCAGGGAACGGTCGGCCTGGGCCTTGTTCTCGGTCACCGGAGCCACATATTCGCCAATCAGCAGACCAACCAGCATCAGCACCAGCATCGGTTTCATCACCGCCCAGACGATACGGCCGATGGACACGCCAGCCGCACGCATGATGGTCAGCTCGCTGCTGCTGGCCAGACTGCCAAGACCGATCAGGCAACCGATCAAGGCGGCCATTGGCAGCATTTCATACAGCCGCCGAGGTGCGGTAAGCAGGACATAGTTGCCCGCTTCCATCAACGTGTAGGTGTCACTCAGGTCGCCCATCTCATCGATGAAGGCGAAAAGCGAAGCCAGGCCGAGGATGATCCCCAGCACAGCCAGAATGGCCAGCAGCACGCTCTGGCCGATGTAGCGATCGAGCTTAGCCATGGGCCACCTCCGCACGGCGGGCGGCGCGTTTGAGGCGCAGCGGCTCCCAGTACATCAGGCCAAGCCCGATCAGCAGGAACAGGCCGTGGACCCACCACATGCCCAAGGCAATCGGCAGCTTGCCCTTCTCGAGGGCGCCGCGTACGGAAATCAGCATTGTCAGGTAGGCCATGTACAGAAGAATTGCCGGCAGCAGCTTGAGGAAGCGGCCCTGGCGCGGGTTGACCCGCGACAGCGGCACCGCCAGCAGGGTGACGACGAACACCAGGATCGGCAGCGACAGCCGCCATTGCAGCTCGGCACGCTCACGCAGGCCCTCCTTGCCGATCAGTTCGGAAGTGGGAAGCGCTTCGCGCTCGGTCACTTCCTCGGCGACTTCCGGCTTGGGCAGCAGCACACCGTAGGTGTCATATTTGATGGCGCGGTAGTCGGCCTGGCCCGGGTTGCCGTCGTAGCGGTAACCGTTCTCCAGGACCAGGTAGCGGTTGCCGTCGGCCTGGATTTCCTGGTGGCCCTTCTCGGCGACCAGCACCGACGGGGCGCGGTCCTTGGTCTTGTCCTGGTTGAAGCGCTTCTCGGAGATGAACACCCCGCCCAGGTTGATACGGTCATCCGACAACTGCTCGGTATAGGTTACCCGCGAACCATCACGCAAGGTCTGGAAGCGGCCCGGCACCAAGGTGTCGAACTCGGTCAGGGCATCCTGCTGGCTGATGATCTGCTGCACCTGGGCCACGCCCAGCGGGGCCAGGCTCAGGCTCAGCCAGGCCACCAGCAGGGCAACCAGGGCAGCCGGTGCCATGGTCATGCCCAGCAGGCGCTGCTGGCTCATGCCCGTGGCCGACAGTACGGTCATCTCGCTTTCCAGGTACAGGCGCCCGTAAGCCAGGAGGATGCCGAGGAACAGCCCCAGAGGCAGGATCAGTTGCAGGAAGCCTGGCAAGCGGAAGCCCATGATCAGGAACAACACGCCCGGGTCGAGCACGCCCTGGGCAGCCTGGGCCAGGTACTTGATGAAGCGCCCGCTCATGATGATCACCAACAGCACAGCGCTGACGGCGCTCAAGGTGACCAGGACCTCGCGGGACAGATAACGAAAGACGATCAAACCAGACACTCCTGGGTTGTCAGGGCGGACAGCCATGCAATGGCGCCAAACAATGACTTAGTACATCCAAGACCAATGCCGGTTCGCCAAAGGCGAACCTCCATGTAAAGTGCGCGCATTATCCTGTGATTGACCGCCCCTGTCACTTGGCCGCGTACGAAGGCGCACATCGGGGTTGTCAGCACGCTTGCCACAGGCTCAAACTGGCAGCTTTTCCGCTGGTGCGCGACGACGCGGCCAGGCCCGTCCAGAGCGCTGGAACACACAGCGCCATTCGTATCGATCATTCGGGGATCCTGTCATGGAACTGGTTGTAAAAAGCGTAGCTGCTGCATCCGTAAAAACCGCCACCCTGGTCCTTCCGGTAGGGGAAAACCGCAAGCTCGGCGCTGTTGCCAAGGCTGCCGACCTGGCCAGCGAAGGTGCCATCAGCGCCGTGCTCAAGCGCGGCGACCTGGCCGGCAAGCCGGGCCAGACCCTGCTGCTACAGAACCTCCCGGGCCTGAAGGCCGAGCGCGTGCTGCTGGTGGGTAGCGGCAAGGAAGAAGCCATGGGCGACCGCGCCTGGCGCAAACTGGTGACCAGTGTCGCTGGCGTGCTCAAGGGCCTGAACGGCACTGACGCAGTGCTGGCCCTGGACGATATCGCGGTCAGCAACCGCGACGCCCATTACGGCAAGTACCGACTGCTGGCCGAAACCCTGCTGGACGGCGAGTATGTGTTCGACCGCTTCAAGAGCCAGAAAGCCGAGCCGCGCGCGCTGAAAAAGGTCACCCTGCTGGCCGACAAAGCCGGCCAGGCCGAAGTCGAGCGCGCGATCAAGCATGCCAGCGCCATCGCCAGCGGCATGGCCTTCACCCGCGACCTTGGCAACCTGCCGCCTAACCTTTGCCACCCAAGCTTCCTGGCCGAACAGGCCAAAGACCTGGGCAAGGCGCACAAGGCCCTCAAGGTTGAAGTGCTGGACGAGAAAAAGATCAAGGACCTGGGCATGGGCGCGTTCTACGCCGTGGGTCAGGGCAGCGACCAGCCACCACGCCTGATCGTGCTCAATTACCAGGGCGGCAAAAAGGCCGACAAGCCTTTCGTGCTGGTGGGTAAAGGCATTACCTTCGACACCGGCGGCATCAGCCTCAAGCCAGGCGCCGGCATGGACGAAATGAAGTACGACATGTGCGGCGCCGCCAGTGTGTTCGGCACCCTGCATGCAGTGCTCGAACTGCAACTGCCGATCAACCTTGTGTGCCTGCTGGCCTGCGCCGAGAACATGCCAAGCGGCGGTGCTACCCGCCCGGGTGACATCGTCACCACCATGAGTGGCCAGACCGTGGAAATCCTCAACACCGATGCTGAAGGCCGCCTGGTGCTGTGCGACACCCTGACCTACGCCGAGCGCTTCAAACCGCAGGCGGTCATCGACATCGCCACCCTGACCGGCGCCTGCATCGTCGCCCTGGGCAGCCACACCTCCGGCCTGATGGGCAACAACGACGACCTGGTCGGGCAGTTGCTCGATGCCGGCAAGCGCGCCGACGACCGTGCCTGGCAGTTGCCGCTGTTCGATGAATACCAGGAACAACTGGACAGCCCGTTCGCCGACATGGGCAACATTGGTGGGCCGAAGGCCGGTACGATCACCGCTGGCTGCTTCCTGTCGCGCTTCGCCAAAGCCTACAACTGGGCGCACATGGACATCGCCGGTACCGCCTGGGTCAGTGGCGGCAAGGACAAAGGCGCCACTGGCCGCCCGGTACCTCTGCTGACCCAGTACCTGCTGGACCGCGCTGGCGCCTGACGCCGTGAATCCGGTGGTGCCTTGCGCGCCACCGGCCGGCGATTCCCACCATGAGCAAAGTCGACTTCTACGTTCTGCCCACCGACTCGCTGTCGGCGCGGCTCGATTTCGCCTGCAAGCTGTGCGAAAAGGCCTGGCGCCTCGGCCACCAGGTCTATCTGCACTGCCAGGATGCAGAACAGCGCAGTGAACTGGACCAACGCTTGTGGCGCTTCAAGGGCGAGGCCTTCGTGCCCCACGACCTGGCCGAGGTGCATGCCGATACTGGCGTGGTTCTGGGCCTGGCCGACGACGCAGGTAAGCACTGTGGTCTGCTGATCAACCTCGGCGCCAGCGTGCCGGGCTTTGTCGGGCAGTTCGAGCGGGTGGCCGAAATCGTCGTTGAAGAGCCCGCTATCCGCCAATCAGCCCGAGAGCGATTCCGTTTCTACCGTGAACAGGGCTATGCTCTGCAAGACCACCGCTTACAGCGACTTTGACGACGATGGACAAGCCCTCCCCTTTGCCCGATTCCGCCCACCTGCTCGATGACCTCGAGTCGATCCGTCAGCTGCTTGGCGACGCCGACCTGCAACCGCCGCTGCTCACCGAGACGGTAGAGCAGATTCCGTTGCTGCTGGACGAAACCGCCAGCGCCCCCGCGGCGCCCGCCGAACCGGTCGCTGCCGAACCCGAGGACGACCCGCAGGCCCGCCGCCAGGACACCCTGCTGCACCTGGAAAGCGAGCTGCGTGCCGCAGCGCAGATGATCATGCAAGACGTGATCAACGACTTCACCCCGCATATCGAGAACGAAATCAAGCGCCGGCTGGATGCGCGGATCGAGCGGCTGATCAAGCGTTCCGAGTAGAACCGGGCAGCGGTGTCGCCTGCTTCGCGGGCAAGCCCGCTCCCACAGGTTCGAAGCCTGCGCTTTGCCCGCGAGGCAGGCGACACTGTTCCGACAGTTGTCAGCAGCTTGTCGCCTGCGGCCCCCAGCTTGGTTATACTTCCCGGCTTTCCCGAATAAATGCACAGGGTCCCGCCGCGCATGGATAAGACCTACCAGCCGCACGCAATCGAAACTTCCTGGTACAACACCTGGGAGTCCGAGAACTATTTCGCTCCACAAGGTGCAGGCGAGTCCTACACCATCATGATCCCGCCGCCGAACGTGACCGGCAGCCTGCACATGGGCCACGGGTTCAACAACGCGATCATGGACGCCCTGATCCGTTTCCGCCGCATGCAAGGCCGCGATACCCTGTGGCAGCCAGGCACCGATCACGCGGGTATCGCCACGCAGATGCTGGTCGAGCGCCAACTTGAAGCCAAAGGCCAGAACCGTCATGACCTGGGCCGCGAAAAGTTCCTGGAAAAGGTCTGGGAATGGAAGGATCAGTCCGGTGGCAACATCAGCCGCCAGATTCGCCGCCTGGGCTCGTCGGTAGACTGGAGCCGCGAGCGCTTTACCATGGACGATGGCCTGTCCGAAGCAGTGAAAGAAGCGTTCGTGCGCCTGCATGAAGACGGCCTTATCTACCGCGGCAAGCGCCTGGTCAACTGGGACACCAAGCTGCACACAGCCATCTCCGACCTCGAAGTGGAAAACCACGACGAGAAAGGCCACCTGTGGAACCTGCGCTACCCGCTGGCCGACGGCGCCAAGACCGCCGAAGGCCAGGACTACCTGGTGGTTGCCACCACGCGTCCGGAAACCCTGCTGGGTGACGCCGCCGTGGCAGTCAACCCGAACGACGAACGCTACCAGGCACTGATCGGCAAATTCGTCGAGCTGCCATTGGTCGGCCGCCGCATCCCGATCATCGCCGATGACTATTGCGACCCCGAGTTCGGTACCGGTTGCGTGAAGATCACCCCGGCCCACGACTTCAACGACTACGAAGTCGGCAAGCGTCACAACCTGCCGCTGCTGAACATCTTCGACAAGAATGCCTTCGTGCTGGCCAACGCCCAGGCCTTCAACCTCGACGGCAGCGTCAACGAGCAGGTCGACACCCAACTGCCGGCCCAGTACGCCAACCTTGACCGCTTTGTCGCGCGCAAGCAGATCGTCGCCGACCTGGACGCCCAGGGCCTGCTGGTCAGCATCGACGACCACGCCCTGAAAGTGCCGAAAGGCGACCGCTCCGGCACGGTCATCGAGCCGTGGCTGACCGACCAGTGGTACGTTTCCACCAAGCCGCTGGCAGAACCTGCCATCGCTGCCGTGGAAGATGGCCGCATCCAGTTCGTGCCCAAGCAATACGAGAACATGTACTTCTCCTGGATGCGTGATATCCAGGACTGGTGCATCAGCCGCCAGCTGTGGTGGGGCCACCGTATTCCGGCGTGGTACGACGAGGCTGGCCAGGTCTACGTCGGCCGCAGCGAGGAAGAAGTACGCACCAAGCACAAGCTGGGCGCCGACGTGGTCCTGCGCCAGGATGACGACGTACTCGACACCTGGTTCAGCTCGGGCCTGTGGACGTTCTCCACCCTGGGCTGGCCGGAACAGACCGAATTCCTCAAGAAGTTCCATTCCACCGACGTGCTGGTGACTGGCTTCGACATCATCTTCTTCTGGGTTGCGCGCATGATCATGCTGACCATGCACCTGATCAAGAACGAAGACGGCACCCCGCAGGTACCGTTCAAGACCGTGTACGTGCACGGCCTGGTACGTGACGGCCAGGGCCAGAAGATGTCCAAGTCCAAGGGTAACGTGCTGGACCCGCTGGACATCGTCGACGGTATCACCCTCGACGCCCTGCTGGAAAAACGCACCAGCGGCATGATGCAGCCCAAGCTTGCCGAGAAGATCGCCAAGCAGACCAAAGCCGAGTTCCCCGAAGGTATTGCCAGCTACGGCACCGACGCCCTGCGCTTCACCTTCTGCTCGCTGGCCTCGACTGGCCGCGACATCAAGTTCGACATGGGCCGCGTCGAAGGCTATCGCAACTTCTGCAACAAGATCTGGAACGCCGCCCGCTACGTGCTGGACAAGGGTGAAGACTGTGGCCAGAACGGCGAAGCCTACGAGCTGTCGCTGGCCGACCGCTGGATCATCTCGCAGCTTCAGCGTACCGAAGCCGAAGTAACCCGCCAGCTGGAGCAGTTCCGCTTCGACCTGGCCAGCCAGGCGCTGTACGAGTTCATCTGGAACCAGTACTGCGACTGGTACCTGGAGCTGTCCAAACCGGTACTGTGGGACGAAAACGCCCCGGTAGAGCGCGCCCGCGGCACTCGCCGCACCCTGGTGCGCGTACTGGAAGTGGCACTGCGTCTTGCGCATCCGTTCATGCCGTTCATCACCGAAGAAATCTGGCAGCGCATCGCGCCGCTGGCCGGCATCGACGGCAAGACCATCATGCTGCAGCCATGGCCAGTGGCCAACGAAGCACGCATTGACGCCGCTGCCGAAGGCGACATCGAGTGGCTGAAAGAGTTGATGGTCGGCCTGCGCAATATCCGCGCCGAAATGAACATCGGCCCCGGCAAGCCGCTGCCGCTGTTCCTGAAGAACGCCAACGCCGACGACCAGCGCCGCCTGCAGGAAAACGAAGCGCTGCTGAAGAAGCTCGCCAAGGTCGAGTCGTTCACCGTACTGGGTGATGCCGACGAAGCGCCGCTGTCGGCCACCGCCCTGGTAGGTGACCTGCAAGTGCTGGTGCCAATGGCCGGGCTGATCGACAAGGATGCCGAGCTGGCGCGCCTGAACAAGGAAATCCAGCGTCTGCAAGGTGAAGTGCAACGTGTTGGCGGCAAGCTGTCCAACGCAGCCTTCGTCGACAAGGCCCCGCCTGCCGTGATCGAGAAAGAACGCGCCAAGCTGGCCGAGTCTGAACAGGCCCTGGCCAACTTCACCGAGCAGCATGCGCGGATTGCTGCGCTGTAATCACTAGAGAGACCGTTGGGGCCGCTGCACGGCCCTTTCGCGACACAAGGCCGCTCCCACAGGACGGCGCCAACCCTCAAGGCGCCACCCTCCTGTGGGAGCGGCCTTGTGTCGCGAAAGGGCTGCATAGCAGCCCCAGGTTCTTCAAGCCACCGCTCGTATAGGGCTGGACACTGCCATGACCCCGAACAAACCCACCCTGCACCCGCGCAACCGCCACCAGGGTCGCTACGACTTCCCCAGCCTGATCAAGGCCCACCCTGATCTGGCCCGTTTCACCATCACCAACCCCCACGGCAAGCCCAGCATCGACTTTGCCAACCCCGAAGCCGTACGCGTGTTCAACCGTGCACTGCTCAAGGCCCAGTACGGCATCCAGCACTGGGACATCCCGGCCGATTACCTGTGCCCGCCCATTCCTGGCCGTGCCGACTACATCCACGTAGCCGCCGACCTGTTGGCCGATGACAATGCCGGCGACGTCCCAAGGGGCGCCCAAGTGCGCGCGCTGGACATCGGCGTGGGGGCCAACTGCATCTATCCACTGCTGGGCCACAGCGACTACCGCTGGCGCTTCCTCGGCTCAGACATCGACCCGGTGGCTCTGGCCTCGGCCAAGGCTATCGTCCAGGCCAATGGCCTGGGCAAAGCCATTTCCCTGCGCCAGCAGGCCAGCCGAGCGCACATCCTCAGCGGCCTGCTGCAGGAGGGCGAACGCTTCGACCTGACACTGTGCAACCCGCCCTTCCATGCCTCACGCGACGAAGCCACCCGCGGCAGCCAGCGCAAATGGAAGAACCTCGGCAAGCAGGACCCCAAACGCAAGCTGCCGGTGCTGAACTTCGGTGGCCAGAACAATGAACTGTGGTGCGAAGGCGGAGAAATCCGCTTTGTCACCCAGCTGGTTGGCGAAAGCGTGCAGTACGCCGAACAGGTGCTGTGGTTCACCAGCCTGGTGTCCAAGGCCAGCAACCTGCCAGGAATCGAAGCCGCACTGAAGAAATCCGGCGCCAAGGCCGTGCGCATCATTGAGATGGGCCAGGGACAGAAACAGAGCCGCATGGTCGCCTGGAGCTTCCATGACGACGCCGCACGCCAGACCTGGCACGCCCAGCGTAAATCACAGGCATGAAAAAACCGCGCCCGGGCAAGCCGGGCGCGGTTTCGTCAAAACAACAATTACTTGTTGATGGCGTCGGTCAGCACTTTGGCTGGAACGAACTTGACGACTTTCTTGGCAGCGATTTCGATGGCAGCGCCAGTCGAAGGGTTGCGGCCGGTACGGGCAGGACGCTCGGAGACTTTCAGCTTGCCGATGCCTGGCAGAGTGATTTCAGCGCCGTTTTCCAGTTGGTCGGCAACGATCTGGCCCAGTTGCTCCAGAGCATTCTTGGCGGTGGCTTTTGGCGCGGCGATCGATTCGGCGATGTCGGCAATCAGTTGGTCTTTGGTCAATGCCATGGTGGTGTTCCTTCCCTATCAAATTCGATGGTTATGCAGCGAACTACGACGTTATCGGGCCAGCCCCTTGAAATGGAGGGCCGCGCCAATCGCGTATGTAGATACGAAAATCGGCGTTTGGTTCGACACGGCGAAAGCGTGCTGCCAGCAATGCGCCACACGAGGGGCGCAAGACCGCGCAAAACTACCACAGGAATGGATAAATATCCGCTTCGCACTTTGATTAAATGCAGGTTTTTCGGGGGTTTCAGCTGAAAAACCACAAAATTGAACAAAAAACGAACAACAGACATATCTGCCAACATACGGCCACTGCATCACCTCAGGTCTAGGTTAAACTTGGCAACTTTTGCAGCTCGCCGAGAATTCCATGCCAATCCGTCATTGCATCGTTCACCTGATCGACAAAAAGCCCGATGGCAGCCCCGCCGTGCTGCATGCTCGTGACTCCGAACTGGCTGCCTCCGATGCCATCGAAAACCTGCTGGCCGACCTCAATGACAGCTACAACGCCAAGCAAGGCAAGGCCTGGGGCTTTTTCCACGGCGAATCGGGGGCCTACCCGCTGAGCGGCTGGCTGAAGCAGTACCTGGATGAAGAAAAGGACTTCACCGCCTTCAGCCGCGTGGCTGTCGAGCACCTGCAGAAGCTGATGGAAGAGTCCAACCTGTCCACCGGCGGCCACATCCTGTTTGCCCACTATCAGCAAGGCATGACCGAGTACCTGGCGATCGCCCTGCTGCACCATAGCGAAGGCGTGGCGGTGAATGCCGAGCTCGACGTGACCCCTTCGCGTCACCTCGACCTTGGCCAGCTGCACCTGGCAGCACGCATCAACCTGTCGGAGTGGAAGAACAACCAGAACTCCAGGCAGTATATTTCGTTCATCAAGGGCAAGAACGGCAAGAAGGTGTCGGACTACTTCCGCGACTTCATCGGCTGCCAGGAGGGCGTCGACGGCCCGGGCGAAACCCGCACCCTGCTCAAGGCCTTCAGCGATTTCGTCGAAAGTGAAGACCTGCCGGAAGAATCTGCCCGCGAAAAGACCCAGACCCTGGTCGAGTACGCCACTACCCAGACCAAGCTGGGCGAGCCGGTGACGCTGGAAGAGCTGTCCAGCCTGATCGACGAGGATCGCCCCAAAGCGTTCTACGATCACATCCGCAACAAGGACTACGGCCTGTCGCCGGAAATTCCTGCTGACAAACGCACACTCAACCAGTTCCGCCGTTTCACCGGGCGTGCAGAGGGGCTGTCGATCAGCTTCGAGGCGCATCTGCTGGGGGACAAGGTGGAGTATGACGAAGCGGCGGGGACCTTGATCATCAAGGGGCTGCCAACAACGTTGGTGGATCAGCTGAAGCGCCGCAAGGACTGATATCCCCCAAGCCGCCAAAGGAGGCCACCAGTGCCTCCTTCGCCGACTTGCGCAGCCGTTTCACCAACCGCTCCTGGCGCAGCGCCGCGCTCTTGTCCGGCCACTGCTCCACATAGACCAGTGCCTGGGCCGGGCTGGTCTTGAAATAGCGGGCGCCCTGCCCTTTCTGATGCGCGGCGAACCGACGCTGCGGGTCATCGCTGATGCCGCAATACAACGAGCCATTGGCTGCCCTTACCAGATAAACGAACCAGGGCTTACCAACAGCAGGTTCGACGACTTCACTCACCCTGGGCCTGCTGGAATGCGCGCAACCCCTTGAATGCCTGCAGGCGGACCTTGTTCTGCATCAGCGGCGACCACCCCAGCAGCATTCCAGGAATACCCAACGCTTGCCGCGACCAGCGCCACAGGTCAAAGGTGTCGTCATGCTGGCAAATCAGCCCATCACGAATGACAAAGCGTGCCTGGATATCGTTGACCACAATACGCCCGGTCTGGCTGAACAGGTAGGTAGCCACCCAGTGCGCGCTGCCACTGTGCTCATCTGCGCGTATGCTGTCGAATGTCAGGGTGAAGTCCTTGGCGCGAGTAGTGAGCATCCGCCACATATCGCCTGCGTCCTTGCCGCGCAGGGTGCCGAACACCGGGTCGCTGAAAACGATATCGTTGCTGTAGCAGGCCAGCATGGCGTCGGCATCCAGGCGCTGGAAAGCCTGGTAGAAACGGGTGATCAGGGCGCGGTTGGCATCGCTCATGGGGGGCTGGTCCGTCCTAGGTTCGAAAGCTGCACGATAATCTGCCCCGATGGCTTATGCCAGTACCGTCCTCTTGGCGGGTAAGAGGACGGTACTGCAAAACAGGCCTCAGACTTTCTCGCTGGTCACCTGCACATGCAGCGCCCGCCCGGCCCCCAGACCGAACACGATGGCGCCGACGCCCAGCACCGCAAAAATCCAGCCCAGGGCCGCCCAGCCGCCAGTCAGGTCATGCACCAGGCCCACCGCAAATGGCCCCATCGAAGCCAGGGTATAACCCACCCCTTGGGCCATGCTCGACAAGTTCGCCGCCACGTGGGCATCCTTCGAGCGCAGCACGATCAAGGTCAGCGCCAGGGCAAAGGTACCGCCCTGCCCCAGGCCCAGCACAATGGCCCACCCCCACAGTCCGGAAAGTGGCGCATACAGGCAACCGAACAGCCCCGCCAGCGTACCGGACATGACCACCACGATCGCCAGCCGCTGGTCCTTGCCGCGGGTGGCCAGCCAGGGGGCGCTGAGCGAGCTGATCAACTGCACGATTACCGACCCTGACAGCACCAGCCCTGCCTCGGTCGGGCTGAGGCCGCGGCCGATCAGGATCGATGGCAACCAACCGAACACGATGTAAGCCAGTGATGACTGCAGGCCCATGTACAGGGTCACCTGCCAGGCCAATGGATCACGCCACAGGCCTCGCACGCGATAGGCCACCTTGTGCAGACCATGCCCCTGGCGGGCCTGTGGCAGCCACACCAGCATGGCCAGCAAGGCCGGCAGCACCCAGAAGCCCAGCCCTAGTGCCCAGCTGCCGTCGAAATGCTGGGCCAAAGGTACGGTGGCACCCGCGGCCATGGCAGCGCCCAGGCATAATGCCATGGTATAGACGCCGGTCAGCGTGCCAGCGTGCTGCGGAAAGTCGCGCTTGACGATACCCGGCAACAACACGCCGATAATGCCGATGCTGGCCCCCGCCATCAGGCTGCCGAGGAACACCCCAATAGCCCCAAAGGTGCTTCGTACCACGAGGCCAAGTGCCAGGGTGACGAGGATGCCAAGAATCACCCGCTCGCTGCCAAAGCGCCGCGCCAGCACCGGCGCCAAGGGAGCAAACAGGCCCAGGCAGAGCACCGGCAAGGTGGTCAGCAATCCAGCCTGCGAAGCATTCAGCCCCAGGCCTTCAGATACTTGGCCCAGCACCGGCGCCATGCTTGACAATGCCGGGCGCAGGTTCAGGGCCACCAGCACCAGGCCCAACAGCAACAGCCAGGGCCGCCGCAGCACCACAGCCTGCTGCTGGACCTGCTCGTCGTCAGCTTCAGCGTCGATCAGCAGCTCATCGAGATCCCGCTCGTCCGACGGGGTATTACGGGTGATGGATTCAGCCATGGCCTTCTCGGTGTCAGGATTCAATAAGGGTACGGCTCAGGCGCTTGGCCCGTTCAGCGTCATGCTGCTCGATGGCGTCGAGGATCTGCCCATGCAAGTCGAACGTAGCCTGGCAGCGCGGAACGGTCGCCATATTGTGTTGCAGAGCGGCAGCCACGACCCCGGAAAAGTAACGGTACAACTCGCTTAATGCCGGGTTGTGGGCGGCATCGACCAGCCGCTGGTGGAACACCAGATCGCAGGCCACATAGGCATCGACATCGCCGTGAAAATGCCCGGCACTGCCTTCCAGAGCATCCCGTAGCGCTTGCAGGTCGGCATCGGTACGGCGCAAAGCTGCCAGACCGGCGGCCTCCGCCTCGAGGATATGGCGGGTTTCACGGGCCTGATCGGGCGTACACCGGGACATCGCATGCACCGCCTGCAGCGGGTCCTGGGCAGTGCGCAGGTAGCTGCCGTCGCCCTGGCGAATTTCCACCAGGCCACTGAACGCCAGCACGCGCATGGCCTCACGCACGGTGTTGCGGCTGATGCCCAGTTGCAAGGCAAGCTCTGGCTCGGTAGGCAGGCGCTGACCGACCTGCCAATCGCCCAGCACGATGCATTCGCGCATGCGCTCTACGGCCAACTCCACCAGGGAGCGCTTGGTCAGCTCTGTATTCATGCTACTCAACCAATCATCCGACGAATTGGTGCAGCTTACTGGATTGCAGGCAAAAACGTAAACCACCTGGTATTTCTGCCAGTTGTGGGCATGCCACTTTGTTGCAACGCTCGTTGCGTGCTTTCAAGGATGCGCCAACATGCGACTGGCGAGTTTGCTGTTACTGCTGTTCCTGACCCTGCAGCCAGGCTGTGACACGGCCCGGCACCCGAGCCGCCCTAAAACCCTGCTCATCGGCCTTGACGGCGTACAGTTGCAGCAATACCTGCAACTGGGCGATGCGACCAACCTGAAACAGCGTCTGCACTACGGCAAGGCTTACGCCGGGGGGGTCAATGGTAAATCCAGCGAGCAACCCACCTTGAGCGGTCCAGGCTGGATCACTTTGCTGACCGGGGTATGGAGCAACAAGCATGGCGTTAAATCGGACGACGACTCGCAACGGGTAAACCCGGCGTTTCCGAGCCTGTTCAAGCGGCTACGCCTGGCCTACCCCAATGCCTACCTCTCCAGCATCGTCAACGGGTCGCCCATCAACACGGCATTTCTGCTGGAGGACGCCCATGACGCCGATGTACGCGAAAGTGGTTTGCCAGATGAACAGGTGATTGAGCGTACGTTGCAGATCCTCGACGACACACCTGCTGATTTCACGTTCATTCAACTGGACGAACCTGATCAGATCGGCCATCACAGGGGTTATGGTGAGCGCTATGCGCAGGCGTTGCGCAAGGCCGACAGCGAGATCGGACGGCTGTTGGACAAGGTAGACCAGCGTCGTCGCATGTTCCCGCAGGAAGACTGGCTGGTAATCGTCAGTACCAACCATGGCCGCGATTATTGGGGGAAAGGCCATGGTGGTGCTTCGGAGCAGGAAAAGCGTATTTTCATCGCCAGCAACAAGCCGTTGAATGAGGAGCTGACCGAGCTGAGCATTCCCGTGGAGATGCCTGGACCCGGCAACCTGTACGGGCTACCCGCGCAGACCTCGGTAGCGCCTACGGTGCTGCGCCACATGGGCCTCAAGCTGCAGCCGGAATGGCTATTGGACGGCACGCCTTTACTGGGTGATACCGGCGTACGCAAGGCGCGGGCCGACGAAAACAAAGGACGGCTACGCTGGAATAGCAGCGCCAATGGCTATCTGACCATTATCAAGAACGGCCATGTGGTTGCCCAGGTTGCGGCCAGAGACGAGCAATGGACCGATCCGGAAGGGATGGACAAGCAGAACGATTATGTACTGGTGCTTGATGGTACACCGTCGGCGGTGCGCAACAGGCCGGCAGCCAAGCCGTTTTTGATCGAAGACCGCCGCTATTAAGCCCTTGCGAAGCAACTGTTCTGTCGCTTCTCAAGGGCTTGCGCGATCCCCGTAGGAGCGGGTTCACCCGCGAAAGGGCCGGACCTGCTGGCCAATATCCCCGGTCATTCACCGTCGCAGCCGTCACCGTATTTGCGGGTGAACCCGCTCCTACATTGGACGCGCACAGGCTGTTGTAGGAGCGGGTTCACCCGCGAATGGGCCGGGCCTGCTGGCCAATTTCCTCCGGCCGTTCGCCGCTGCCGCCGCTACCGTATTCGCGGGTAAACCCGCTCCTACGATGGACGCGCACAGGCT
>NZ_JBICKE010000001.1:0-27698 GCF_043103865.1 Pseudomonas sp. yb_5 | reverse complement strand
GCGAAGAGGGCCACGCGGTACCAGCAGTTATACTCAGGCCATCAGTCTGCGGTATCTTTGCCACTGGCGGGCCGAATCACCGCCGTCATTGGTTGAATTGAGTGAGTCATGAGCGAGCTGTTACTGATTGATGATGACCAGGAACTGTGCGAGCTGCTCGGCAGCTGGCTGACCCAGGAAGGGTTTTCCGTGCGTGCCTGCCACGATGGCCAGAGCGCTCGCCAGGCCTTGGCCGAGCATGCGCCTGCTGCCGTGGTATTGGATGTGATGTTGCCCGACGGCAGCGGCCTGGAGCTTCTCAAGCAGTTGCGCAGCGAGCATGCCGAGTTGCCGGTGCTGATGCTGTCAGCCCGCGGCGAGCCGCTGGACCGCATTCTCGGCCTGGAACTGGGCGCCGACGATTACCTGGCAAAACCCTGCGACCCGCGTGAGCTCACTGCCCGCCTGCGCGCGGTACTGCGCCGCAGCCACCCCACCGCCACGACCAGCCAGATGGAACTGGGTGACCTGGTCTACAGCCCTGCGCGGGGTGTGGCCAGCATCGATGGCCGCGAAATGACCCTGACCCTGTCCGAAAGCCGTATTCTTGAAGCGCTGCTGCGTCAGCCCGGCGAGCCGCTGGACAAACAGGAACTGGCGCAGATCGGCCTGGGCCGCAAGCTGACCCTGTACGACCGCAGCCTGGACATGCATGTCAGCAACCTTCGCAAGAAGATCGGCCCACACGCCGATGGCCGTCCACGCATCGTGGCGCTGCGTAGCCGTGGCTATTACTACTGCCTGTAAAGCTGCGCGCCTCATTCGCGGTACAAGGCCGCGCCTGCACGGGCCACTCATCTTTACTTTGCCTTTACCCTCCCCTGACTGCGCTTGACGGTGATCTCCCTAGACTGTGCTCATCCGGTAATCACCGGCCCATGTAAAGGAGAGACACCATGCGCAAGACCCTTATCGCCCTGATGTTCGCTGCCGCTCTGCCGACCGTTGCCATGGCCATGCCTGACGGCGGCCCGCGCCACGACGGCCCGCATCATCGCGGTGATGCGCCTTTCCACCAACTGGACCTGAGCCGCGAGCAGCGCCAGCAGATCGGCAAGCTGATGGGCGAGCAGATGCAGCAGCGCCGCGACATCACCGAGCGCTACCTGTCCAAGCTGCCGGCCGCCGACCAGAAGGCCATGAAGGACGAGCTGAAAGCCAGCCGCGACAAGACCGACAGCGCGGTGCGCAACCTGCTCAAGCCTGACCAGCAGAAGAAGTTCGATGAACTGCAAAAGGAACGCGCCGCCAAGAAAGCCGAGTGGCAGGAGTTCAAGGCCTGGAAAGCTGAAAAAGGCGCCAAGGCCCAGTAAGCTGTCCGCCCCCTGCCCGGTCCGCATCACTGCGGGCCGGGCTTTTCCCGTTTAGGAGGTGCACTTGCGTTCACTGTTCTGGCGCATCCTGGCCAGTTTCTGGCTGGCCATCACCCTGGTCGCAGGCCTGTCGATCCTGCTCGGGCACATGCTCAACCAGGACGCCTGGATCCTCAGCCGCCACCCGGGCCTGAACACCCTGGCCAGCAAGTGGGCCAAGCACTACGAGCGGGAAGGACTGGATGCGGCACAGCACTTTCTGGAACGACGCAAGAACCGCTACAAGATCGACGTGCAGGTGCTGGACGACAGCGGTGAGGCCTTGGTGCCCGGTACCTTCCCACGCCGTGCGGCAGCCCTCGAAGCGCGCCAGCACAATGACCAGCGGCGCTTGCCATGGCGCCGGCTGACCGAGGAATACACCAGCCCCGACACCGGCGAAACCTACTTGCTGATCTACCGCATCCCCCACCCGGCGCTGGATGCCTGGCACCGCGAGAGCCTGCTGTGGCCGCTCAGCGCACTGGGCATTGCCTTGGTCGTGCTGACCCTGTTCAGCCTGCTGGTGACGCTGTCCATCACCCGCCCGCTAAGCCGCCTGCGCAGCGCCGTACACGACCTGGGCCAGACCACCTATCAGCAGAACAGCCTGGCACGGCTGGCAGCTCGGCGCGACGAGTTTGGCGTGCTGGCCAAGGACTTCAACAAGATGGGCGCACGCCTGCAAAGCACCATCGGCAGCCAGCGCCAGTTGCTGCGCGACGTGTCTCATGAGCTACGCTCGCCACTGGCCCGGCTGCGTATCGCCTTGGCCCTGGCAGAGCGTGCCGATCACGAGCAGCGGCAAACCCTGTGGCCGCGCCTGACCCGCGAATGCGACCGCCTGGAAGACCTGATCAGCGAAATCCTCGCCCTGGCCCGGGTGGATGCCGAGCAGGCTCATGCCGAACCGGTCGACATCAATGCCTTGCTCGGCAGCGTACGCAAGGATGCCCTGCTAAGCGCGCCGGAGCAGGACGTGCGCCTGGAGGCGCAGCCAGGGTTGAGCTTGCAGGGTTGGCCAACGCTGATCGAGCGTGCCGTGGACAACCTGCTGCGCAATGCCCTGCGTTTCAACCCGGCGGGCCAGCCGGTCGAGGTCAGCGCTGCACGCGAGCAGAACCGCATCGTGATCAGCGTACGTGACCATGGGCCTGGGGCAGCAGCGGAGCACATGGCGCAACTGGGCGAGCCGTTCTTTCGCGCGCCGGGGCAGGCAGCGCCGGGGCATGGCCTGGGGCTGGCGATTGCACGCAAGGCAGCGGAGCGCCATGGCGGTAGCCTGGTGCTGGAGAATCATCCACAGGGTGGGTTTGTGGCCAGGCTGGAGTTCCCCTTGGCTGAAGCAGCAGGCAGTTGATGGGTGTAACGGCGCCTGGCCTCTTCGCGGGTAAACCCGCTCCTACAGGGGATGTAGATGCCGTTGCAGGAGCGGGTTTACCCGCGAAGAGGCCGGAAGCCTTGATACATCAATCAGTCCAAGGCAGCCTTACTCACCCCAGCCACTGACGAAATCGGCAGTTTCCAGCACCGGCGCCGTCCGCGGCTCGGTCAGCGGCGTGCCGACGTACAGGTAGCCGATCAGCTCCTCGTTCTCGGCCAACCCCAACCCCTTGTGCACATGGGCATCGAAGGCCATGTCACCGGTACGCCACACCGCGCCGATCCCCTGCGCATGCGCAGCAATCAGAATGCCGTGCGCTGCACAGCCTGCGGCCAGACGCTGCTCGGACTTGGGCACCTTGAAGTGGTCCTGCAACCTGGCCACCACCACGATCAACAATGGCGCCCGCAGCGGCATGGCACGGGCCTTGTCCAGTGCCGCCTGGCTGGCATCGCCCTTGTGCTGCAAGGCTTCGGCGAACAGCTCGCCGAGCTTCTCGCGGCCCTGGCCTTCAATGGTAAGAAAACGCCACGGCCGCAGCTGGCCGTGGTCCGGGGCGCGCAGGGCAGCCTGGAACAGCGCCTCACGCTGGGCGGCATTGGGCGCCGGGTCGGTCAGGCGTGGCACGGAAACACGGTTGAGCAATGCGTCGAGAGCCTCCATCGGCTACCCTCCTGGCAGTTGAATGTGCGGCCATTCTAGCGTTTACATCACCGGACCCATAGGTAGAATGGCGCCCTTCCGTTTCGAGTCTGAGCAGATCACATGGCGTTGCCGACCTTAAGGATTATTGGTTTCATCATCGGCATCTTCCTGATTACGCTGGCCGTGAGCATGGCCGTGCCCATGGCGACCCTGGTGATCTTCGAGCGCACCGGCGACATGCCGTCGTTTCTCTGGTCGAGCCTGATCACCTTCATCGCCGGCTTGGCCCTGGTGGTGCAGGGGCGCCCGGAGCATGTACACCTGCGCCCGCGCGACATGTACCTGCTGACCGTCAGCAGTTGGCTGGTGGTGTGCGTGTTCGCCGCGCTACCGTTCCTGCTGACCCAGCACATCAGCTACACAGACGCCTTCTTCGAAAGCATGTCAGGCATCACCGCCACCGGCGCCACCGTGCTCAGCGGGCTCGACAACATGTCGCCGGGCATCCTCATGTGGCGTTCGATGCTGCACTGGCTCGGCGGTATCGGCTTCATCGCCATGGCGGTGGCGATCCTGCCGCTGCTGCGCATCGGCGGCATGCGCCTGTTCCAGACCGAATCGTCCGACCGCTCGGAAAAGGTCATGCCGCGGTCGCACATGGTCGCCAAGTCGATCGTGGGGGTTTACGTCGGCTTCTCGATACTGGGCGCGCTGGCCTTCTGGTGGGCGGGCATGAGCCCGTTCGATGCAATCAACCACGCCATGTCGGCTATCTCTACCGGCGGTTTCTCCACCTCCGACCAGTCATTGGCGAAATGGGATATCCCGGCCGTGCACTGGGTTGCGGTGGTGGTGATGATCATGGGCAGCCTGCCGTTCACCCTTTACGTAGCTACCCTGCGTGGCAACCGCAAGGCCCTGATCCGCGACCAGCAGGTGCAAGGTTTGCTGGGCATGCTGGTGGCCACCTGGCTGGTGTTGGGCACCTGGTATTGGTACAGCACCGATCTGCACTGGCTCGATGCCTTGCGCCATGTAGCGCTGAACGTGACCTCAGTGGTCACCACCACCGGTTTCTCCCTGGGTGACTACAGCCTGTGGGGCAACTTCTCGCTGATGCTGTTCTTCTACTTGGGCTTCGTTGGCGGCTGCTCCGGCTCGACCGCAGGCGGTATCAAGATTTTCCGCTTCCAGGTGGCCTACATCCTGCTGAAGGCCAGCCTCAACCAGCTGATTCACCCGCGCGCGGTGATCAAGCAGAAATACAACGGCCATCGCCTCGATGAAGACATCGTGCGTTCGATCCTGACGTTCTCGTTCTTCTTCGCCATCACCATCTGTGTCATGGCGCTGCTGCTGTCGCTGCTGGGCGTGGACTGGATGACCGCGCTGACCGGCGCTGCGGGCACGGTTTCGGGTGTAGGCCCGGGCCTGGGCGAAGTGATCGGCCCGTCGGGCAACTACGCCACGCTGCCTGACGCGGCCAAATGGATTCTGGCGACCGGCATGCTGCTGGGTCGCCTGGAAATCATCACGGTGCTGGTGTTGTGCATGCCGGCGTTCTGGCGTCACTGAGCGCTTCGCCTTCCGTGCCCAGGCGTGCGCGGTACTCGCTGGGCGTGGCATCGAACCAACGACGGAACGCCCGATAGAAGTTGCTGGGGTCGGCAAAGCCCAGCAGGTAGGCGGTTTCCAGCAAGGTCATGCCCGGCTGGGCCAGGTACTGTTCGGCCAGCTCGCGGCGGGTGTCGTCAAGCAAGGTCTGGAAGCTGGTGCCTTCCTCCTGCAGCCGCCGTTGCAAGGTGCGCTGCGACAGGTGCAGGGCCTGGGCCAGGGTTTCGCGCTTGGGCTCACCCTGCGGCAGGATGCGGCACAACACCTGGCGCACGCGGTGGCTGACCCGGCTTTCGGAAAAGCGTGCCAGGTACTCGCCGGCAAACCGGTCGTGCAGCACCGCCATGGCCTCGTTGGCGGTCGGCAGCGGCGCCTCCATGTCGGCCCGCTCGAACACCAGCGCATCATGCGGGGCACCGAATACCAGCGGCGAATGGAACGCCACCTTGTAAGGCTCGACATTCTTCGGCTGCGGCCCCTGCACCAGTACCCGCCGCGGCTGTACCGGCCGGCCACTGAGCCATTTGCACAGCGCCAGCGCACAGGCCAGCGACGCTTCGGCGCTGTGCCGGGTCGGCGGCAGGTGGTCGCCATGCACGGTCAGAATCAGCGAATAGCCCTCGGCGCCAAGGACGAAACTGAGGTCGGAGCTTTCGGCGATGATGCGCTGGTAGCGCACCAGGCGCTCGAAGCCCTCGGCCAGGGTGCGGCTTGACATCAACGCATAGCCCACCACATGGAACGACGCCGGGCGGACCACCCGTGCCATGTTCAGGCCGATGGCCTCATTGCCCGACAGCTCCACCGCCAGTTGCCAGAGACGGGTCATGGAATCTTGAGGGAAACGTGCATCAGGGTCATCGAGGGCGGCAAAGTCCAGCCCCAACTGCTTGAACATGGCTCTGCAATCCAGCCCTTCCAGTTCAAGTGCCTTCACGATCCCTGATGCCCAACTGGCTGACGTTGTTCTTTCGCTCATGACAGGCTTCTTTTACCGACCGCTCCTGCGGTGAACCCCAAGGATACTCATTTGGCGCCTATTGTCACTGGTAGGCCCCGTCAGTCACTCTAGACTCGAATCAGGCTCCACGCCGTGTATCTTGTCCAGAAGTATTAATCCCGGAGCACTGCCATGAACAGCAAAGCGCAGTTTCGCAGTTTTGCCGAGTTCTATCCGTACTATCTTGGGGAGCACAGCAACCCCACCTGCCGCCGTCTGCACTTCGTCGGCACCAGCCTGGTGATAGCGCTGCTGGCCTACACCATTGGCAGTGGCAAATGGTTGCTGCTGCTGGCCGTGCCGGTGTTCGGCTATGGCTTTGCCTGGGTCGGGCATTTCTTTTTTGAGAAAAACCGGCCAGCGACCTTCACCTATCCGCTTTACAGCCTGGCCGGGGATTTCGTGATGTTCCGGGATATCCTGCTGGGCAAGCTCAGGCTGTAAGCATCTGAGGCCCTTAAGCCGACTCGCGCAACGCCGCCGCTGCCTGTGCCTCAGCCAGCCGATACAGTTCGACACTGCCGTCCCAATGCTCGATCAGTGCCGTGCACGATTCCACCCAGTCCCCGCAATTGAGGTAGTCCACCTCACCCACCTTGCGGATTTCGGCATGATGGATATGCCCGCACACCACCCCATGAAAACCACGGCGGGTGCACTCGTGGGCAATGGCATTCTCGAAGTCACTGATGAAGTTCACCGCCCCTTTCACCTTGTGCTTCAGGTACGCAGACAGCGACCAGTAACCATAGCCATACCGCGCACGCCAGTGGTTGAGCCAGCGGTTGAGCACCAAGGTGAATTCGTAGGCGCGGTCACCCAGAAACGCCAGCCAGCGGTGGTAACGGGTAATCACATCGAACTGATCGCCATGGACAACCAGCAGACGGCGGCCATCGGCTGTCAGGTGCTCGGCCTCGTCCACCAGCTGAATGTTGCCCAGAATCAGCTTTGAGTAGCGGCGCAGGAATTCGTCGTGGTTGCCGGTGACGTAGATCACCTCGGTGCCGCGCTTGCTCATGGTCAACAGCCGGCGGATCACGTTGGTGTGAGCTTGCGGCCAGTAGATCCCGCCGCGCAGTTTCCAGCCATCGATGATATCGCCCACCAGGTAGACGCGATCAGCCTGGTAGCCCTTGAGAAATTGCGACAGGTGTTCAGCCTGGCAGTCGCGGGTACCCAGGTGCACGTCGGAGATCCACAGGGTACGCACGCGTTGCTTGCGCGAGGGGCGGGACAGTTCGGCATGGGTCATGGGCAGGCTCCGGCGCAGTTTGCTGGAGACTGGCAGGCGCACATGACAGCGCCATGGCAAAACAGTGACGAGTGATGGCGTGCAGGGATTGAGGCACAATGGGCGCCTGCCCTGCGAGGAGCCCCCATGACCGCCGCCCCGATCCTCTCGCTGCGCCATTACCGTGACAGCCTGATCGCCCACAGCCACGAACACCCGCAACTGGTGTTCGGCCTGCGCGGCCGCCTGGATTTCGAGGTCCAGGGGCATGGCGCCGGGATCGATCGGCAGGGGCTGGTAGTGGTCCCGGCGGGTGCTCATCACACGTGCGCCAGCGATGCCGGCAGTGATTGTCTGGTGCTTGATGTGCCTGGGGAGCCTTGGTTGCGCGAGCACCTGGGCGAGCATGCCGATGCCAGCCGCCGCCTGCTCGACCGCCCCGTCACCCTGGGCCTGGATGAACGCCAGCAGCAACTGGTGGACTGGCTGGCGAGCAGCCCCATGCACGACCCGTTGATCGCCAGGCAAGGCGCGGCACTGCTGCTGGCCAGCCTCAACGCCACGGCGGCAGCCAGCGTGCACACCAGCCAGCGCCTGCCCTACGCAGCCTTCGATGCGCATATCGAACAGCATGCTGCCTACCCGCTGCAGGTTGCCGACCTGGCGCGCATCGCCGGGCTGTCCATTGCCCGACTGCATGCGCGCTTTACCGCAGAGTGCGGGATGACTCCGATGGACTACATTCGCCAGCGGCGTTTGCTCAAGGCGCGGCGGCTAATCGTGCAGACCGTGCTGCCGATGGGCGAAATTGCGGCGCAGGTGGGGTATAGCTCGCAAAGTGCCTTTTCAGCGGCGATGCTGCGGGCGTTCGGGTGTACACCGTTGGCTTTGCGACGAGAGCCTGGCGATAACTGACAGCAGTCTTGCGACAGAATGTGTTTGCCTGAGGCTTTACACTTTGCCTTTACCGGCCCTTTCGCGGGTAAACCCGCTCCTACAGGATTTCCGCAGCCCTGAAGGTTGTGCACAACCTGAACGGGTTTACCCGCGAAAGGGCCGGTACTGCCTGTAGAGATCTTCATCAAGGACTACCATGAACCACCGCACCGCCCTCGGCGCACTGCACATTGGCGCGCTGTTCTTCGGCCTTACCGGCGTCTTCGGCAAACTGGCTGCCAGCGCCAACCCGGCGATCATCGTCTTCGGTCGCGCTGCCTTCGCCGTACTCGCCCTGGCCCTGTTCGTCAGCCTGGCCGGCCCGGGCTGGCAACGCCTGAACAGCCAGGACGCGCGCCGCCTGTTGCTCGGCGGCGTGCTGCTGGCCGGCCACTGGGTCAGCTTCTTCATCGCCGTCAAAGTGGGCGGCGTGGCCATCGCCACCCTCGGCTTCGCCAGCTTCCCGGCCTTTACGGTGATCCTCGAAAGCCTGCTGTTCCGCGAGCGAATCCGCCGTAACGAAGCGGTATTGGTCGTGCTGGTCAGCATCGGCCTGATACTGGTCACGCCGGCATTCGATCTGGCCAGCGAAGCCACCGGCGGCCTACTCTGGGCACTGCTCTCGGGCCTGCTGTTCTCGCTACTGTCACTGACCAACCGGGCCGGCTCTGGCCGTTTGCCTGCGGTACAGGCAGCCCTGTGGCAGAACCTGGTGGTGGGCCTGTGCCTGCTGCCGTTCGCGGCGCCCGGCCTGGCCGACGTTGCGCCCCTGGACTGGCTGTGGATCGCCCTGCTCGGCATCTTCTGCACGGGAGTGGCGCACAGCCTGTTCGTTGCCAGCCTGGCGGTGATCAAGGCGCGCACCGCCGCCGTCGTGTTCGGCATGGAGCCGGTCTACGGCATTGCCGTGGCCTGGGCAGTATTCGCCGAGACCCCGACCGTGCGCATGCTGCTGGGCGGCGCGCTGATCATCTTCGCCATCGTGCTGTCCAGCCGTTTGGCTGCCGAGCAACCGCCCAGGCAGCGACCACTGACCGAGGGCGCCTGATCAGCGGTCGTTGTGACCAAGATCACGCTGCGGGTCGATCTGGTCGCGCACCCGCTGCTTCAGTACCTTCGCTTCGGGGAAACCACCGTCGGCCTTGCGCTCCCAGATCTGCACGCCATTGCAGGTGATGCGGAAGATACCCCCGGTACCCGGCTCCAGCGCTACCCGGCCAAGGTCGTCGGCAAAGGTGCTGAGCAGTTCCTGAGCCAGCCAGGCAGCACGCAAAAGCCACTGGCACTGGGTGCAATAGGTGATGACGATTTCCGGCTTGTTGTCAGCCATGGTGAAACATCTCCAGGTAAAGGGCCGCTTATACTAGCGGTCTTTAGCCCACGGTTTGAGACTCACGATGCGCCGTTTGCTGCTCTGTTTTCTGCTCCTCATTACCTCCCTTACGGCAATCGCTGCGGAACCCGCCAGGCCCAAGGTCGGCCTGGTATTGTCTGGCGGTGCAGCCCGTGGCCTGGCCCACATTGGCGTACTCAAGGCGCTGGAAGAACAGGGTGTGCGCATTGACGCCATCGCCGGCACCAGCATGGGCGCGGTGGTCGGCGGCCTGTACGCCTCGGGCTACAGTGTCGAAGAGCTGGAAAAACTCGCTACCACCCTTGACTGGCAACAGGCGCTCTCCGATGCCCCGCCGCGCGAGGATGTGCCCTTCCGACGCAAGCAGGATGACCGCGACTTCCTGGTCAAGCAAAAGCTCAGTTTTCGCGACGATGGCAGCCTGGGCCTGCCGCTGGGTGTGATTCAGGGCCAGAACTTGTCACTGCTGCTGGAAAGCAAACTGGCGCATACCGCCGACACCCGCGACTTCGACAAGCTGCCCATCCCCTTCCGTGCCGTGGCCACTGACATCGCCAGTGGCGAAAAAGTCGTTTTCCGCCGCGGCCACCTGCCCCAGGTAATCCGCGCCAGCATGTCGATCCCCGCCGTGTTCGCCCCGGTCGAACTGGACGGTCGCCTGCTGGTGGACGGCGGCATGGTCGACAACATTCCGGTGGATGTGGCCCGCGACATGGGCGTGGACCTGGCGATCGTGGTCGACATCGGCACCCCGCTGCGCGATCGCAAGCAATTGCTGACGGTGGTCGACGTGCTGAATCAGTCGATCACCTTGATGACCCGGCGCAACTCCGAAGAACAGCTGGCCAGCCTGCACCGCGACGACATCCTCATCCAGCCATCGCTCACCGCCTTCGGCGTGACAGATTTCGGCCGTGCCCGCGACATGATCGACGCCGGTTACCGCGCCACCCGCCTGCTTGACCCGCGCCTGGCCGCCCTGCGCCAGCTCGAGGGCGACGCCAGCCTGGCCGTGGCCCGCTCGCCGCACCAGCGCACGCCGGTAATCACCGCAATCCGGATCGAAAACGACTCCAAGGTCAGCGATGATGTGATCCGCTCGTACATCCGCCAGCCGATCGACGCACCGCTGGAACTGGACCGCCTGCAGACCGACATGGGTACGCTGTATGGCCTGGACTACTTCGACAGGGTGCAGTACCGCGTGGTGCACAAGGGCAACGACCACACCCTGGTAATCAACGCCCGTGGCAGACGCGGCGGCACCGACTACCTGCGCCTGGGCCTGAACCTGTCCGATGACCTGCGTGGCGACAGCGCTTTCAACCTGGGCGCCAGCTACCGGGTCAACGGCATCAACAGCCTTGGCGCCGAATGGCTGACCCGCGGCCAGATCGGCGACCAGCAAGAGCTGTACAGTGAATTCTACCAACCCCTGGATGTGGGCTCACGCTACTTCATCGCGCCGTACCTGGACCTGGGCTCGCAGAACATCGAAGCGACCCTGGACAACGACCCCGTCGCCGAGTATCGCCTGGAGCGCTACGGCTTTGGCCTGAATGTAGGCCGGCAGATCGGCAACAGCGGTGAAGTGCGCCTGGGCGCGGGCAAGGCCTGGGGCGAAGCCGAAGTGCGCATCGGCGACCAGGACTTGCCCAAAGTCAGTTTCAACGAAGGCTTCTACGAACTGAAGTACTCGTTCGACACCCTCGATAACGTGTACTTCCCGCACCATGGCGAGGACATCGGCCTGACCTTGCGCAAATACGACAAGTCGCTGGACTCCGACCAGAATTACCGGCAGTGGCTGTTTACCCTGGACAAGGCCCTCAGCAGCGGGCCGAACACGTTCGTGCTGGGTGGGAGCTACGGGCGCACGCTGGACGATACCGAAGTGGTGACGTCGAGCTTTGTGCTGGGCGGGGCGCGACAGCTGTCAGGCTTCCGCCAGGACTCGGTATCGGGGCAGAACGCGAGCCTGCTGCGCATGGTCTATTACCGTCGGCTGACGCCGCGGGCCTATGTGCCGCTGGACTTCCCGTTATACATAGGCGGCTCGCTGGAGCGTGGGCGGGCATGGAACAACGACAACGAGTTCGACAGTGGGTACATCAATGCGGCGAGCATCTTCCTGGGGTTGGAGACGCCTCTAGGGCCGCTGAACTTCAGCTATGGCGCCAACAGTGCACATGAACAAGCGGTGTACCTGAACCTTGGGCACACCTTCTGAGGCTTGCACTGCACCTGAATCGATGGGCGGGCTCAGGACTTTTCGAGGTTGGCCAGGATCTTGGCATGCACGCGCATACAGACCTGCAAGTCAGCCTCGTCCACGCCGGTAAACAGCTCGACCCGCAGCTGGTTGGCGATGGTCTCGATCTGATCGATCAACGGCTTGGCCGGCGGGCACAGCACAATCTTCTTCGCCCGCCGATCCTCCAGCACCGCCTGACGACGCACCAGCCCTTGCGCTTCCAGGCTGTCAAGCAGACGCGCCAGGGTCGGGCCTTCAACGCCTACGCTCTGGGCCAGCTCACGCTGGGTCGGGGCTTCCTCGAAGCGAGCCAGGTGCAGCAACACCAGCCAGCGCGCCTGGGACAGGTTGAGCCCGGCCAGGCGGCGGTCCAGCTCGGCACGCCAACCTCGGGACATCTGGGCCAGTTGCATGCCAAAGCGGTGTTGGTTGTCGTTCAGGGGCATAAGGAGCTCATTGAGTAGATCTAATTATTAGGCAGCTAACCATGCCCTGCCCCACGAGGCAAGGCTCGGCCACGCCTGCTCGGTCGAAAATCGTCAAAAAGCATGACAAAGGTCAGCAGATGGCGCTTCTGCCTTCGATCCTGCCTGTGCTCACAATTCGAATTCCGCCGCCAGTGCTGCCCGCACGCAATAAAGTACGCCCTCCGGTACCCGCGCCCCGAACTGGGGGGCAATGGCCGACACCGGTGGCAGTTCACCTTCGCCATCAAGAAAGGCGTCCTGTACCTCCATCATCAGGTCTTCCGGCAGGTCGATGGCCTGGTCAAGACTCAGCTCCTGGCGGCCCAACGCCTCGGCCAACAGGCTATACACGTTCTTCTCGCTGCAATTGAGCTGCCCGGCGATCTGCGCCGGGGTCATGCCGGCACGGGCCAGGCTGACCAGTTCGTGGCGCAGGTCGAGCACCACTTTCGGTGCCTCGTCGGTGCCTCCGCTGTTGTTCAGCACTTCGAGGAACGCCTGGCCGTAGCGCTCCAGCTTGCGCGCCCCCACACCGCTGACCTGGGCCATGTCGCTGAGGCTGACCGGCTGGCTACGCAACATCTCCAGCAGTGTCGAGTCAGGGAAGATGACGTAGGGTGGCACACTGTGTTCTTCGGCCAGCTTGCGGCGCAGGGTGCGCAGTGCTTCCCACAGATCGCGCTCTTCGGCACGCACCAGCTGGCTGGCAGGGCTGCCGCCACCGGACGACGAGGTTTTGGCCGTGGTCTGCGGTTTGAGGTCACGGCGCAGTTGCAAGGTCACCTCGCCGCGCAGCAGCGGCCGGCAGCTGTCGGACAGGCGCAGGCCGCCGTAGCCTTCCAGGTCGATATCGACCAGCCCGCGCGCCACCAACTGACGGAACAGCGAGCGCCACTCGACCTCGGCCAGACCTTTGCCAACGCCAAATACCGACAGCTTCTCGTGGCCGAAATTGCGCACCTTCTCGGTGTCCTTGCCCAACAGCACATCGACCAGGTGGCCAACACCATAGCGCTGGCCGGTGCGGAACACCGCCGACAGCGCCTGGCGGGCCGGCTCGGTGGCGTCCCAGGTCTGGATGTTGTCGACACAGTTGTCGCAATGCCCGCACGGTTGTTCGAGGGTCTCGTCGAAGTAGGCCAGCAGCGACTGGCGGCGGCAGCGGGTTTCTTCGCACAGCGCCAGCATGGCATCCAGCTTGTGCTGCTCGATGCGCTTGTGGCGCTCGTCGCCTTCGGAGTTCTGCAGCATCTGCTTGAGCATCACCATGTCCTGCAGCCCGTAGGCCATCCAGGCATCGGAGGGCAGGCCGTCACGGCCGGCACGGCCGGTTTCCTGGTAGTAGGCCTCAAGCGATTTGGGCAGGTCGAGGTGGGCAACGAAGCGCACGTTGGGTTTGTCGATACCCATGCCGAAAGCAATGGTAGCGACCATGATCAGCCCTTCCTCGTTCAGGAAGCGATGCTGGTTGGCCGCCCGCGTCTCGGCGGCCAGGCCGGCGTGATACGGCAGCGCGGGGAAACCCTGACTACAGAGGAAGGCGGCGGTTTCGTCGACCTTCTTGCGCGACAGGCAGTAGACGATGCCAGCGTTGCCACGGCGCTCGCCGAGAAAGGCCATCAACTGCTTGCGCGGTGCCTCCTTGGGCACGATGCGGTAGAAGATGTTGGGCCGGTCGAAACTCGACAGGAAGCGCTCGGCGCCTTGCAGGTGCAGGCGCTGGACAATCTCCTCGCGGGTCCGCATGTCGGCCGTAGCGGTAAGCGCAATGCGCGGAACATGCGGGAACAGTTCGGCCAGCTGGCCCAGTTGCAGGTACTCGGGGCGGAAATCGTGACCCCATTGCGATACGCAGTGGGCCTCGTCAATGGCGAACAGCGAGATGTCCAGATCGCGCAGGAAGTCGAGCATGCGCGGCTGCACCAGACGTTCCGGCGCCAGGTACAGCATCTTGACTTCACCACGGCGCAGGCGCCCGGCCAGCTCACGCTGCTGCTCTGCCGTCAGGGTAGAGTTCAGGGCGGCCGCAGACACACCCAGCTCGTCAAGGGTGGCGACCTGGTCGTCCATCAGCGCGATCAGTGGCGATACCACCACCGTCAGGCCCGGGCGCAGCAGCCCCGGCACCTGGAAGCACAGCGACTTGCCACCACCGGTGGGCATCAGCACCAAGGCATCGCCGCCATTGGCCACGCATTCGATGATCGCTGCCTGGCGCCCACGGAAACTGTCGTAGCCGAAGATGTCCTTGAGAACGCGCTGAGCCTGTTCGAGCATGTGCAACTCCAAATCGCCGTACCATCCTGGATAAAGGCTGGACGAAAAACCCGCCCCGCACACGCCAAATGCGTAAGCGGTTTTTGCCAGGCAGCCGGCAAAACCTGCCCCTGGATGAAAAATCGCGGAGTATACCGCAGCACCGCCCTGCACAGGCACCACGGCGATAGACGTTCCCTTTGCCCCGCTGCCGCTGCAAGGTGCTAGAATTCGTTATCGTTTATTCCCCAAGGTAGCCCTGTAATGTCCTTCGCCGAGCAACTGACCCGCCTGCAAGCCTTCCTCGACGCCGACGAGCTGCACGAAGAAGCGCTGGACTACGTCGCCGCACATGGCTACCTCACTGCTCTTTCGATCAACGCCGAGGACGTGCCCGAGCGCGAGTGGATCGACGCCCTGTTCGCCGAAGAGCCGCACTACGCCAGCGAAGCCCAGCGCACCGAAATCGAGGCCACCCTGGTGGCGCTCAAGGCGCACATTGCCCGCCAGTTGGCCAGCGACGAAGAATTCGACCTGCCATGCGACCTCGACCTGACCGATGAGCCGGACGATTCCGACCTGCGCGGCTGGTGCATCGGCTTCATGGAAGGCGTGTTCCTGCGGGAAGAGGCGTGGTTCGAGAACGCCGAAGAAGAGGTCAGCGAGATGCTGCTGCCGATCATGGTGGGTTCGGGGTTGTTTGACGAGCAACCAGAGTTCGCCGACATCGCCAGCAACGCCAACCTGCAGGATGACATGATCGTGCAGATCCCCGAGGCGCTGAGTGCACTGTTCCTGCTGCTGCACGCCCCTGACGAAAAACCGGCGCTGCTCAAGCCACGCCACCACTGAGCAAGCTGTGCGCTACCTGCTGCTGGCCACGGGCTGGCTCAGCGTTGCGCTGGGGGTGCTGGGGATATTCCTGCCGGTATTGCCCACCACCCCATTCCTGCTTTTGGCGGCGGCCTGCTTTGCCCGCAGCTCGCCGCGCTTCCATCACTGGCTGGTCCATCATCCCAAGCTGGGGCCATGGATCCGTGACTACCTCAGTGGTGAAGGCATCCCCCTCAAGGGCAAGGTCTACGCCATCGGCCTGATGTGGGCCAGCATTGGCCTGTCGTGCTATCTGGTGCCGCTGTTCTGGGCGCGCACCTTCATGCTGACCAGTGCCACATTGGTCACCCTGTACATTCTCAGCCTGAAAACCCTGCACAAGCCAAAGTGACAATATTTTGTCGCCAAATATCGCTTTCGCCTAATCAACACCCTCTTTATCCGAATTAGTTCTGGAACTGCGCATAGCCCTTGTATCCATTGGTTTTCAAGGCATTCTTCGTGTTCATTCCGTGCGCTTGAATGCACACTTATTAGACAATAAAGATCTTTTATGGCAATTTGATATGAATAAATCTTCTTACCTATCGCGTTGAATGTACTTAGCTGTGTTGTTAAAAACCTGCAACACTATACGCGATAAGTTTATCGTCATTTTTTTGGCGAGCAGCAGGATCAATTCCAGGATCAGGGAGATGTACCATGCGCGTTTTGAACCCCATCACCAGTGCTTTATTGTTGGCCCTGGCGAGTGCCAACGTACAGGCGATGTCGATTACCGAGGCTGTCCAAAGCGCCGTGGACTACCACCCACAAGTCAGCTCCAACCGTAACAGCAAGCTGTCGGCCGATGAAGACGTGAAGTTCGCGCGTGGTGGCTACTACCCTTCCGTGGACCTGGTTGCCGGCTACGGCCGCCAGCGCTCGGACAACGCCACTACCCGCGCTGCGGGTAATCACAACAAGGAAACCCTCAACTACACCCAGTCCGAGCTGCGTCTGCGGCAGATGATCTTCGACGGCTTCAACACCGCGAATGAAGTGGGCCGCACCGAGGCGGTCTCTACCTCCCGCGCCTATTACACCCAGGCCGTTGCCCAGGATGTCGCACTGCGTGCAGTCGAGGTCTACCTGGAGGTGCTCAAACGCCGTGAACTGGTGACCTTGGCCAAGAACAACCTGCAAGCTCACCTGCGCGTCAACGACCAGATTGGCCTGCGCAACGAGCGCGGCGTCGGCAGCACCGCCGACCTCGACCAGTCCCGCGCCCGTCGCGCCCTGGCAGAAAACAACCTGGACACCGCCGAAGTCGACCTGGCCGATGCCGAGGCCAACTTCTTCAGTGTGATCGGCCGTGCCCCGGACGAGCTGGAAAGCCCGCAGACCATCAAGAGCGAGGTGCCAGGCACCCTCGAAGAAGCCCGCGATGGCATGCGTCAGAACAACCCGTACATCAAGTCTGCCCAGGCTGACGTCAACGCCGCCGAGAAGCAGTACGAAGTGGGCAAGTCGACTTTCTACCCACGCTTCGACGCCATTCTGGCAACCGGTGCCAACAACAACACCGGCGGCGAAAAAGGCCACAACAACAACGACTGGCAAGCTGGCGTGGAGATGAACTACAACCTGTTCCGCGGCGGCAGCGACAAGGCTCGTCTGCAGTCGGACGCGCACAAGATCAACCAGGCACTGGACATTCGCAACAACGCCCTGCGTGAGTTGACCGAGAACCTGAGCCTGGCGTGGAATGCCATGAACAACGCCAGCAAGCAGCTGCCGACCGCGCGCGAATACGCCGAGACCACCAAACGTGTGCGTGCGGCCTACCAGGACCAGTTCGGCCTGGGTCAGCGCACCCTGCTGGACGTACTCGACAGTGAGAACGAGCTGTACAACGCCGACCGCCGCTACACCGAGGTGCGTTATACCGAAGAGTTCTCGCGCTACCGCGTACTGGCGACCATGGGTGAATTGCTGAGCAAACAGCATATTTCGCTGCCGCCAGAGGCGCTGGCGACTACCGAAGTACGCACCGAGGCACGTCTGCCTGAGATGCGTTGAGCGGATTTGAGGTAGCGGGGCCGCTTTGTGCTGCGAATGGGCTGCAAAGCAGCCCCCAACCCTCACCCACGGCCATGATTACGCTGAAACGTCTCTACACCCATGGCCCTGATCTGCCCCTCGATCAACGCCTCGAACGGCGCTAACAGTGCATCGAAGCAGGCCGGTTGCTCCAGCGTGTTCAATGCCCCGACCACCGCCTCGATCGTCGACACTGCACCCGCCTCCGGCGCTTTGCGCAACCGATAGCGTGAAGCGGCCACCTGCCCCAGCGTCACCCGTGGCAGCCCCCCCAGCAACGGGTTCAGGTACAGCAGCTTGCGCGCCTTGCGCCAGGTGCCGTCGGGTACGATCAGCAGCAAAGGTTTGTCGCCCGCCTCGCCATACGCTGTCAGCACCTGAGCATCATCACCAGGGAACAACAGCACCGGGTGGTATCCGGGGGTGGCGAGCAGGTCATGCAGGTCATCGAACACCTCTCCAATACGCAGTTCGGCATTGTTCAGGCCAAGGGCAGCCAGGCGCGCCGTGTTCAGGGCGTGGGCAGTTTCACTGGGGTGCTGCAGCAGAATCACACGGGTGCGGCTGTCGAGCGCGGGGATCAGTGGGCATAGGCAATGGTCGAGCGGGCGCTGGCAGCGCTCGCAGCGGGGTCTGGGCATGGCGGTCTCCTTGGCGGGGACAGTTTGCCACATAACCGGGGCCCGCTTAGCGGGCCCCGCGATTTCAACGGTTGAACCTTTCCGCCAGGCTATGCAGGTACTCCGCCATGCGCTCGAGGTCCTGGCTGATTTCTGCGCCTTGCCTGGCTTGCCCGGCGCTCTGGTCGCACAGTTGGGCAATCCTCACGATCTGCTGGTTGATGTCTTCTGCCACATGGGTTTGCTGCTCCGATGCCGTGGCCATCTGCTGGCTCATGCCGGTGATGCGGCTGACCGCCTGGGCAATCCCGCTCAGCGCCGCCTGCACCGCCTCGACACTGTGCACACTGTCCCGGGAAATCTGCTCGCCCCGGCTGGCAGTGCTCACCGCTCGCTCCGCCCCGGCCCTCAATGAAGCGATGATATGGTGGATCTCTTCGGTCGACGCACGGGTGCGCTGCGCCAACGACCGCACTTCATCAGCCACCACGGCGAACCCGCGCCCTTGCTCACCGGCGCGCGCCGCTTCAATGGCGGCGTTAAGCGCCAGCAGGTTGGTCTGCTCGGCAATCGAAGTGATCACGTCGACCACACTACCAATCGACTGGGTCTGCTCGGCCAAGGCGTTGACCGCCTGACCAATGTCATTGACTGCATCGCTCATGCTGCCCATGGCCTGCAGGCTCTTCAGGGCCAGCTCGCTGCCCTGCTGCGCCAGCTGGTCGGCATCACCTGCCGCGTGTGCCGTGCTTTGCACGTTGTGGGTAACCTGCTGGATGGTTGCCGCCATCTGTGCGATAGCCGTGGCGGATTGGTCGGTCTCGCTGCGCTGCCGGTCGAGCATCTGCGCCTGGGCATCGGACAGGTCGGAAGATTGCGCCGCCCGCGACTTTACCCCGACCCCGGCATCCACCAGCCGGGTCAGGGCCGTTTGCAGGCGGGCTTCTTCGCTGATGATAGCCAGGTCGAGCTGGCCCTGCAGGCCTGGGTTGTCGCTGTAGGTCAGTGCCACCAACGGACTGGTAAAGGCCTTGGGATGCTCGGCCAGCGTGCGGCGAATGGCCTGGTTCTGCCGGCGCTCGACCACGTACCAAGCCAGGAGCAGACTTGCCATCAGCACCGCGAGTGCGGCATAGGGTGGCAGCCAAAGGTAACCCGCCGCCGACAGCAGGCCGGCGCCGATCAGCGGCCAGCCATGGCCCAGGCCGTGCCCCAGGCGGGCAGCCCAAGGCACCGGACCGCGGCCATCGCGCAAGCGCGCATACAGTGCCTCGGCGCGGCGGATCTGCTCGCGCGTGGGCACCGAGCGCACCGACTCGTAGCCACTGATCCGGCCCTGTTCGTAGATCGCCGTGACGTAAGCGCTTACCCAGTAGTAATCGCCGTTCTTCGCCCGGTTCTTGACTATGCCCATCCAGGGTTTGCCCTGCTTGATGGTTTCCCACATGTGGCCAAACACTGCCGGCGGCATGTCCGGGTGGCGCACCAGGTTGTGCGGTTGACCGACCAGCTCGTCGTAGGTAAAGCCGCTGATCGCCACAAAGGCGTCGTTGCAGTAGGTGATGCGGCTGTCGAGGTCAGTCGTGGAAATAAGGCGTTGATCGCCGGGGAAGGTTCTTTCGTGCTCAGTGACGGGCAAATTCATGCGCATCTTGGGCGATCCTTGCAGGATGAAATGAGGGAAAATCATCAGCGCAAGTTGATATGTAGCAGAGCGCTATCAGGTTAGCGGCCAACGTTTACCGGAATTTAACCCCCTCCCGACGGAATGCATGAATGCGTCGCATCTCAGCCCACGTTGAGCTGGCTTTTCAGCAGGTCACGGAAGGTCTGGATCAACGGTTCACGGCTACGTCCGCGGCGAATGATCAGCGAGAACGGGGCCTGGTAACCAAAGGTCGACGGCGACAGCACGCGCAAGTCACCTTTGTCGACCCAGGCCTGGGCGTAGTGCTCAGGCAAGTAGCCAATATAGGCCCCGGAAAGGATCAGGATCAGCTGCGCCTCCATACTTTCAACTGTCGCCGCACTGTGCTTGAAGCCATGCCGGGCCAGTTCGGCCTGGCTCCAGTAGCCACGCCCGACCATGCGCTGCTGGGTCACCACCTGCTCGGGAATGCGCCGCTCGGCATACAACGGGTGGCGGCTGCTGCAATACAGCCAGTGCTGTTCGCGGTACAACGGCTGGTAGAGCAGGCCACTCATCCGCGAAGAAAACGCGCCGATGGCCAGGTCCAGACGGTTGTCCTGCACCCCCAGTTGCAGCTCGTAGGGGCTGGACACCGACAGATGCAGGTGCACTGCTGGGTGTTCCTGGCTGTAGGCACCGATGGCTTCGGCCAGCGGCAAGGCGCGGTCACCGACTGTGGAGTCGATCACCCCAAGGTTGAGGGTGCCACGCAATTCACCCTTGAGGGCGGCGGCATACTGCTCGAAACCGTCCAGCTCGGCCAGCAGGCGCAGGGTCTCCTGATGAAACAGCTCGCCCTTGCTGGTCAGGCTGAAGCCACCCCGACCACGGTGGCACAGCACGATACCCAAGGCGCCCTCCAGCTGGCTCATGTAGGTACTGATGGCCGAGGTCGACAGGTTCAGCTCGCGCTGGGCGTTGGCAAAGCCCTGGTGGCGCACCACGCTGATGAAGATGCGCAGCAGTTTCAGGTCGGGCAAGGTCGAGGCCATGGTGCAACGGTTCCACAAGGGTATGTGCGCGCAGTCTAACCGCTCCACCCGCCTTTAGTTCAGAAAATCCTGAACTAAGTATTTGTCGGTAGCGATTCTTCCCGGGCACTACCTTGAGCAGACTTGGCCGAAATGTCCCTGCCCGCCGGCAAACCACACGTGAATGGCGCGCGGCGGCACAGGTTCGAACAAACACAACAATCGACCGACTGATGAGGCCCACCGTGGACAAGACTCTCCACCAACCACTGGGCGGCAATGAAATGCCGCGATTCGGCGGCATCGCCACCATGCTCCGCCTCCCCCACCTGCAAAGCGCCGCAGGCCTGGATGCTGCCTTCATCGGCGTACCACTGGATATCGGTACCTCGCTACGCTCCGGCACTCGCTTCGGCCCACGGCAGATCCGCGCCGAATCGGTGATGATCCGCCCGTACAACATGGCTACCGGTGCCGCCCCGTTCGACTCGCTGTCGGTCGCCGATATCGGCGATGTGGCAATCAACACCTTCAATCTGCTGGACGCCGTGCGCATCATCGAAGAAGCGTATGACGAGATCGTCGAGCACAACGTCATTCCCATGACCCTGGGGGGCGATCACACCATCACCCTGCCGATCCTGCGCGCACTGCACAAGAAACACGGCAAGATCGGCCTGGTGCACATCGATGCCCACGCCGACGTCAACGACCACATGTTCGGTGAGAAGATCGCCCACGGCACCACCTTCCGCCGCGCCGTGGAAGAAGGCCTGCTCGACTGTGAGCGCGTGGTGCAGATCGGCCTGCGCGCACAGGGCTACACCGCCGATGACTTCAACTGGAGCCGTCGCCAGGGCTTCCGCGTGGTCCAGGCCGAAGAGTGCTGGCACAAGTCACTGGAGCCACTGATGGCCGAAGTGCGGGAAAAAGTCGGCGGTGGCCCGGTTTACCTGTCTTTCGACATCGATGGCATCGACCCGGCCTGGGCGCCCGGTACCGGAACCCCGGAAATCGGCGGCTTGACCACCATCCAGGCGATGGAGATCATTCGCGGCTGCCACGGCCTGGACCTGATCGGCTGTGACCTTGTCGAAGTCTCCCCGCCTTACGACACCACCGGCAACACCTCGCTGCTCGGTGCCAACCTGCTGTTCGAGATGCTCTGCGTGCTACCGGGCGTGGTGCGTCGCTAGGCTTTTCATACAGAGCCTAAAACCGTTACACCCCGGCAGGAGCCATGAGGGAGGGCCACTGAGGCCCGCCAACACACGACAGGACCGCCGGGCGCCATGAACCCCGCCCGCGTGGTCGATCTCGCCATAATAAAGATAATCGGGAGACCCCAATGGCCTTGGACATCATTGTTGTAATGATCTATACCGCCGGCATGCTCGGGCTTGGCTGGTATGGCATGCGCCGCGCGAAAACCCATGAAGACTACCTGGTAGCCGGGCGCAATCTCGGCCCGGTGCTGTACATGGGCACCATGGCCACCACCGTACTCGGTGGCGCCTCCACCGTCGGCACCGTGCGCCTGGGCTACGTCCACGGCATCTCCGGCTTCTGGCTGTGCGCAGCCTTGGGCATGGGCATCATCGCCATCAACCTGTTCCTCGCCAAACCGCTGCTGCGCCTGCGCATCTTCACCGTGACCCAGGTACTGGAACAGCGCTACAACCCCACCGCACGCCAGGCCAGCGCCGTCATCATGCTGGCTTATGCACTGATGATCGGGGTCACCTCGACCCTGGCCATGGCCACGGTCCTGCAGGTGCTGCTGGACCTGCCGTTCTGGGCTTCTCTGATGCTCGGCGGTGGCGTGGTAGTGCTGTACTCGACCATCGGCGGCATGTGGTCGCTGACCCTGACCGATATCGTCCAGTTCGTGATCAAGACCGTCGGCCTGATGTTCATCCTGCTGCCAGTGTGCCTGTACAAGGCCGGTGGCTGGGACACCCTGGTGGCCAAATTGCCAGCGGCCAGCTTCCAGCTGACTACCATTGGCTGGGACACCATCATCACCTACTTCCTGATCTACTTCTTCGGCATCCTCATCGGCCAGGACATCTGGCAGCGGGTGTTCACCGCCCGTGACGAAAAGGTCTGTCAGCGTGCCGGTACCACCGCTGGTGTGTACTGCGTGCTGTATGGCCTGGCCTGTGCGGCGATTGGCATGGCTGCACACGTGCTGATGCCCGACCTGGCCAACCCGAACAACGCCTTTGCCGAGATGATCAAGACCACCTTGCCCGATGGCATCCGTGGCCTGCTGATGGCCGCGGCCCTGGCGGCGATGATGTCCACCGCCAGTGCCGGCCTGCTGGCTGCCTCGACCACCGTGACCGAAGACCTGCTGCCCAAGCTGCGTGGCGGCAAGCAGTCGAGCCTGGGTACCAGCCGCCTGTTCACCCTGCTCACTGGCCTGGTGGTGCTGGGCATCGCGCTGGTGGTAAATGATGTGATCAACGCCCTGACCCTGGCTTACAACCTGCTGGTCGGCGGCATGTTGATCCCGCTGATCGGGGCGATCTTCTGGAAGCGTGCGACCACCGCAGGCGCGATTGCCAGCATGTCGCTGGGCTTTGCCACCGCTCTGCTGTTCATGTTCATGGACGGGATGGAAGCCAATACGCCGATCTACTACAGCTTGGCAGTAGGGCTGGTGAGCTTTGTAGTGGTGAGCCTGGTGTCGCGCAAGTCAGTAGCGGCGGTGAAGCTGGCCTGACCGTTGTACCGGCCCTTTCACTTGTAGGAGCGGGCTTGCCCGCGAAAGGGCCAGTACAGGCAATAGACAATCAACAGACACAAAAAGGCCGCTGCACACACTCGGGTGCAGCGGCCTCTGTCGTTAATCAGCGACGACGTGATTGACGTTTGCGCTGCTCTTCATCAGTCGGGATCGGTACCGGCTGCAGGGGTGGTGGAATCAGCCCCAAGGCGACGGCCAGGTCGTGGAGCCAGTTTGACAGTGGTTTATTCATAATGCCCCCTTGACGGGTCAGCCTCACGGCGAATCAATCCTGCGATGTTTCATACAGATCATAGCCCGATGTCCTGTATTACGCATGCCTCTGTTCCTACAGATAAGGGCCATTTTGACGCGGATCAAGCCGTGGCGGCGCATTCCGACGACTGGTTAATCGTTTCGCTTTGTTGCAGGTCGATCCATGCCTGCAGATTAGCCCCGCGCATACCCTGGCGCCACATCAGCCAGGTGACCGCCTGATCGAAAGGCGCCTGCAGCGGGTGCACCCTCACCCGATCACGTCCAGGCAGGCTGTCGAGCATCGACTGGGCCATCATCGCCACACCCGCACCCGCGATCACACAGGCCAGCATGCTCTGGTACGACTCGATCTCCATCACCCGCCCCATCGGCGTATGGGCATGGGCATACCAGGCCTCCAGACGCATGCGGTACGAGCAGCCTTGGCGGAAGGTGAACACCGCCTTGCCCGCCACGTCCTTGGCGGTGCGTACCGCCATGTGCTCGGGACTGGTGATCAGTACCAGTTGCTCATCGCACAGCGGCACGCCATCCAGCCCGGCAAGGCTCGGTGGCCCGTCCACAAGAGCAGCATCCAGGGTGTGGTTCAGCAGCCCTTCAAGCAACTCGCCGCTGGGTGCAGCACGCACTTGCAGGTTCACCTGCGGGTAAGCCTGGTGATAGCGCGCCAGCAACCCCGGCAGGTGGGTCGCCGCCGTGCTGTACATGGTCCCCAGCACGAAGTCCCCAGCCGGCTGACCGCCACGCACGGCGCCCAGCGCTTCGTCGCGCAAGGCTGACATGCGGTTGGCATAGTCCAGCAGCACCTTGCCTGCTGGCGACAACTGAAGGCGCTGGCGTTCGCGCAGGAACAGTTCGACGCCCAACTGCTCCTCGAGCTGGCGCAGGCGCGTGGAGAGGTTTGATGGCACCCGGTGCAGACGCTCTGCGGCACGGGTAACCGAGCCTTCCTCGGCCACGGCCTGAAAGATACGCAGTTGGCTGAATTCCACAGCATTCTCCAAAACAGAACAACTTGATCATCATTATTCAATTTTATTGAAAATAAAAGCGCCCTAACCTGCCAGCCATCACTTTATCTGCGCAGGAGACCTGTCATGTCGCCACTCATTCAACTGCTCGCCAGCGCCGTGGCGCTGATGATGGCCATGGGCATCGGTCGTTTCGCCCTCACCCCGCAACTGCCACAACTGATTGCCGAAGGCCAGTTCGACCTGACAGTCGCCGGGCTGGTCGCGGCGGCCAATTACCTGGGCTATTTCGTGGGCGCGGTGGACGCCATGTTCGCCCGCTCGCCAGGCCAGGTACGCCTGCGCCTGCATGCGGGGCTGTGGCTGTGTGTGCTGCTGACCTTGGCCTCGTGGGCTGCCGACGGCTTCTGGGGCCACCTGCTGCTGCGCTTTGGCACAGGCGTAGCCAGCGCCTGGGTGCTGGTGATGATCACCAGCCTCAGCCAGCAGGTAGCCAATGTGCACAACCGCCAACGCCTGGGAGCGCTGGTATTCGCCGGGCCCGGCCTGGGTATTGCCGTGACCGGGCTACTGGCAATGGCCGCACATGTGCAGGGACTGGGCTCGGCAGCGCTGTGGCTGATCTATGCCGTGGCTGCCCTGGTGATGCTGTTGGCCGTGCGGCCATGGTTGCCACGGGCATTGCAAACCGCGCCGACTCAGTTGCCAGTACGACAAGGCCCGACGCGCAGTGTCGGCACTGGCCGCCTGGGGTTGGTGTATGGCCTGTATGGCATGGGCTACATCCTGCCAGCTACCTTTCTGTCACAGATGGCCAATCAGCAGTTTCGCGGGCAGTGGCTGGCCGACCTGTTCTGGCCGGCGTTTGGCCTGGCGGCGGCGCTGGGCGTCCTGCTGGTGAGCGTGCGCCGTGGCGGTCGCACTTCAACCTGGTTGACCGTCACCCTGTGGTTGCAAGGGCTGGGTGTGCTGGCCTGCCTGATGGGTGGAGGGACCGGCCTGGCGCTGGGTGTTGCGCTGTGTGGCGGGCCATTCCTGGCCTGCATGCAACTGGTCATGCAACGCTCGCGCGAGTTGGCGCCACATGCCACACAGCGCAATGCCGGGCTGCTGACCGCGTGCTTTGCCTTGGGGCAGTTGAGTGGTCCGCTGCTGGCCGCGCTCAGCAGCCATTACAGCGGCGGGCTGCAACCCGCATTGATGCTGGCGGCGGGCGGGTTGGCGGTGGCTGGCGGGTTGGTCCAGTTGCCGGGTAATGCACAACAGGGAAGCGCCTGTCAGGCCAAGGTTGCATCCTGAATCGATGCAGTCTGTACCGGCCTCTTCGCGGGCAAGCCCGCGCCTACAACGGCTGTGTAGGCGCGGGCTTGCCCGTGAAAAGGCCGGTATAGGCAACGCATCACCCTACCAACCGCCGCAATTGCTGTTTCACCCAAGGCTCGGCACTTACCAGGATCACACCCAGCAACACCATCAACGCCCCCACCACGAAATTCGCACTGAGCGGCTCGTCCAACAGCAAAACGCCAAAGGTCACCCCAAACAACGGGGTAATGAAGGAAAACACCGCGAGGTTCGACGCCAGGTATTTGCGTAGCAACCAGAACCAGGTCAGGTAGCTGACGAACGACACCACAATCCCCTGGAACAACACGCTGCCCATAGCCAGCGGCGTCAGCGACACCGCGCCGATCTGCCCGCTGACCAGGGCAATCAGCAGCAGCCCGGCAAACCCGACCGCCAGCTGATAGAACAGGGTCAAGGTTGCCGGCGCCTCCGATAGCCGTGAGCAACGCACCACCACCGTAGTCGCACCCCAAGCCAGCCCGGCGATCACGCCAAAGGCATCACCCAGCAAGGTGCGGCCGTCCATGTGCTCGAACGAAGTGCCACCGGCAAAGGCCATGGCTATGCCGCCGAAGGCCAGCAGAATGCCCAGCCATTGCAACAGCCGCAAGCGTTCACTGGATAGCCGAAAATGCAGGCCCAAGGCGGTAAATACCGGCGCGGTGTAGAGGAACACCGACATATGCGCCGCCGAGGTCAGTTTCAGCCCTTCGGCAATGAACAGAAACTCCACCCCGAACAGCCCGCCCGCCAGCAACCCAGCGCGCCAGGTGCTGCCGACCTGCTCCCAGCCTCCCCGCCAGCACAGCATCAGGCCTACCAGCACAGCGGCAATGCCATTGCGCAGTGCTGCCTGCATCACGGGCGCGATGTCGACGGCGGCGGTCTTGATCAGTACCTGCTGGCAGCCCCAGATCAGGCAAAGCCCCAGCATTACCTGGAAGGCAAAGGCATCAGGGTTCTTGCGGACCGCGCTCATAAGCGGGCCTCTGGGGTGATCGTAGGCATGGGCAAGGCTCGGCAGCGTTCAGAAGCTACCGATTATCGGGTTTTGAACGCTGCACTTGCCAGCCTTAAAACGACCTCAAGCAATCTGTGCCTTCGCAGATACCTGTTCGAACGTCGTTTCGTCCAGCGCATCCTCCTGCTCATCCAGCACCTGGCGCGGGTGCTCGAAGCCGGGGATGCTGCTGTCGATCAGGCTCATCAAGCGCGAGCCGCGTTCGGTCAGGACGAAGTTTTCGCCATTGCCGCCGTCCTCTTCAGGCCGGCATTCAATGAATCCGCGCTCGAATAGCAGCTTTTCATACTCGCATGCACGGGTTTTCAGGTGATCCAGGTCACCCACCGGCTCACCCTTGGCGGCCAGTGCAGCAGCATGCTGCTCGGCATAGGGGCGGGGCGTGAAGCTGTGACCGGCGCCGTTCTGCACTTCGTGCAGCAAGCGTTCGATCAGGTCCCAGTCGTAGGCGATGCTCATGGCTATGGGCTCCTGCTGTGGACGAAAAGGGGTACACAGGTTGGGACCTGCCAAGGTTGCCAAGCGTTCCGAAGCGCTTAGCGCTGGCGTTGTTGCGCGCCGCGCGGGCGGCGCCCGGTCTCCCAGGCGCTGAAAACACTACGATAGGCGCAAATTTT
>NZ_JBICKE010000019.1:0-48527 GCF_043103865.1 Pseudomonas sp. yb_5 | reverse complement strand
CCGCATTCGCGGCTGAACCCGCTCCTACAGGGTGCATCTGATTGCTTCAGATCACTGGATTAACTGGATACGCAAGTGTATACACTTTCCGCAGAACAATAATGTGCGGGGAGTAGGGGCATGCGTATCTGGCGTAAGAGCATTCAGTGGCAATTGATCACCAGCATGGGCGCTGCCTTGCTGGCGAGCATCTTGGTTGTAGTCATTATCTTCACCGTGGCGCTCAACCGCCTCACCGACCGCTACCTGGTCGACACTGCCCTGCCTGCCAGCATCGAAGCCATCCGCAACGACATCGAGCGCATGCTGGGCCAGCCGCTGGTCGCTGCAGCGGACGTTGCCGGTAACACCCTGCTGCGCGACTGGCTTGCTGCCGGTGAAGATCCCGCGCAGGCACCCCAATTCATCGAATACCTGGCCGCCGCCAAGCAGCGCAATCAGGCCTTCACTGCGCTGTTCGCCTCGACCGAAACCGGCCACTACTACAACGAGAACGGCCTGGACCGTACCCTCAGCCGCAGCAACCCCAAGGACAAGTGGTTTTACGGTTATATCGACAGCGGCGCCGAGCGGTTCATCAACATAGACATCGATGGTGCCACCGGCGAGCTGGCACTGTTCATCGATTATCGTGTGGAAAAGGAAGGCAAGCTGGTGGGTGTGGCCGGCATGGGCCTGCGCATGACCGAGTTATCGAAGCTGATCCACGACTTCAGCTTTGGCGAGCACGGCAAAGTGTTTCTGGTACGCAACGATGGTTTGATCCAGGTGCATCCCGATGCTGCCTTCAGTGGCAAGCGTCAGCTTGCCGAGCAGCTTGGCGCGGACGCAGCCAAAGGCGTCATGACCGGAGGCGGGAGCCTGCGTAGCAGCCGCTTCAGCCGTGACGGTGAGCGCTACCTGGCGCTGGGCCTGCCGCTGCGCGACCTCAACTGGACCCTTGTGGCTGAAGTGCCAGAGTCGGAAATTTACGCGCAAATGCATCAGGCCGTCTGGCTGACCAGCCTGATCGGTGGCGCCGTAGCGTTGGTGTCACTGCTGTTGGTGGTACTGCTGGCGCGAGGCCTGGTGCGGCCGATCCGCCGCGTTACCGCCGCATTGGTTCAGATTGGCGGTGGAGCGGGTGATCTCAGCCACCGCCTGGACGATTCGCGCCAGGATGAACTGGGTGACCTGGCCCGTGGTTTCAACCGCTTCCTGGACAGCCAGCGCAGCCTGATCGGCGAGGTGCTGAGTACCTCCGAGCGGCTGCGGCGGGCCGTGGAGCAGGTAACCCAGGTGGTGGACAACACCGCCGAGCGCTCCGGGCGCCAGCAAGAGATGACCGAAATGGTCGCCACTGCTGTACACGAGATGGGCCTGACCGTGCAGGACATTGCCCGCAATGCCGGCGATGCGGCCCAGGCGTCGCAGTCGGCACGAGACGAGGCGTTGCAGGCCCGCGAGGTGGTGCAACGATCCATTCGTGGCATCGAGGGGATGTCGGGCGACATCGGCAAAGCGGCCGATGCGGTCAGCCAACTGGCCGACGAAGTCGCCTCGGTCGATGAAGTGCTCGCGGTAATCCGCAGCATTTCCGAGCAGACCAACCTGCTCGCGCTGAACGCTGCGATCGAGGCCGCGCGGGCAGGGGAGATGGGGCGCGGGTTCGCTGTGGTGGCCGATGAAGTTCGTACGCTGGCCAGGCGCACACAACTGTCCACCGATGAAGTGCAGCAGATGATCCAGCGGCTGAAGTTGGGTGCAGGTTCGGCGGTGAGTTCAATGCAGGCAGGGCAGCAGGCAACCGGCAGTGGTGTGGAGTCGAGCCAGCGCACCGGGGCATCGCTGAGCGCGATTACCGACCAGGTAGAGCACATCAGTGACATGAACCATCAGGTGGCCACGGCTACCGAGGAGCAGTCGGCGGTGACCGAGGAAATCAACCGGACAGTGCAGGGGATTTCCGATTTGGCGCGTGAGACGGCGGCTGAGGTGCAAGGGTGCCGCGAGGAGTGCCAGGCGTTGCGTGGGTTGGCTGATGACCTGGCGCGGCAGATGGGTGGGTTCAGGCTCTAGATCGCCGGGGCCGCAAGACGGCCCCGGCACTTGCTCAGCCACCAATGATCGTGCGGATATCCGCGGCCAGCTCACGCACCCGCGCTTCTTCGGTATCCCACGAGCACATGAAGCGCGCGCCACCGTTGCCGATAAAGGTATAGAAGCGCCAGCCCTTGCCCCGCAGCGCCTCGATGGCGTGCTCCGGCATCTGCAGGAACACCCCGTTGGCCTCAACCGGGAACATCAGCTCTACTCCCGGCAGGTCACTGACCAACGATGCCAGCAGCTGCGCGCAATGATTGGCGTGGTTGCCATGGCGTAACCAGGCGCCATCTTCCAGCAGCCCGACCCAGGGCGCCGACAAGAAGCGCATTTTCGACGCCAGTTGCCCTGCCTGCTTGCAGCGATAATCGAAGTCTTCGGCCAGTTGGCGGTTGAAGAACAGAATTGCCTCGCCTACCGCCATGCCGTTCTTGGTGCCGCCAAAGCACAGCACATCCACGCCGGCCTTCCAGGTCAGTTCGGCCGGGCTGCAGCCCAGGAATGCGCAGGCATTGGTAAAGCGTGCGCCGTCCATGTGCAGGTTCAGGCCCAGCTCCTTGCAGGTGGCGCTGATCGCCTTCAGCTCGTCGGGGCGGTACACCGTGCCTACTTCGGTAGCCTGGGTAATGGTCACCACGCGCGGCTTGGGGTAGTGGATATCCTGGCGTTTGAGCGCCACTTCGCGGATCGACTGTGGCGTCAGCTTGCCGTTGACGCTGGCCGCCGTCAGCAGCTTGGAGCCGTTGGAGAAAAACTCCGGTGCACCGCATTCGTCGGTTTCGACGTGGGCGGTCTCGGAGCAGATCACGCTGTGGTAGCTCTGGCACAGAGACGCCAGGGCCAGGGAGTTGGCCGCGGTGCCGTTGAAGGCGAAGAACACTTCGCAGTCGGTTTCGAACAGATTGCGGAAGTACTCCGATGCACGCTCGGTCCACTGGTCGTCGCCGTAGGCGCGGTCGTGGCCGCGGTTGGCTTTTTCCATCGCCGCCCAGGCTTCGGGGCAGATACCGGAATAGTTGTCGCTGGCGAATTGTTGGCTCTTGTCTGTCATGGCACGGTCCTGTGAACGACGCAGAACAGCACTCTAAACCATCGATTCAGCACTTGCCTATACAACCCGTGCAGCGATTTCTGTTCATTACTGTGCCGGCCTCTTCGCGGGCGCGCCCGCGAAGGGGCCCGCATGGGCGGCACAAAGAGAATGTCGTAAACGCGCCATTGCAAGGCGTGCGCAGGCATCTGACCCGACCCCGCCAGTCATAACATCGCCACAAAGGGCCACAGTGCCCCACGACAAAAAACGATCGCTGCCGGGAGATACACAATGTTCAGCAAGCAAGACCAGATCCAGGGTTACGACGATGCACTGCTGGCGGCGATGAATGCCGAAGAACAGCGCCAGGAAGATCACATCGAGCTGATCGCCTCGGAGAACTACACCAGCAAGCGCGTCATGCAGGCCCAAGGCAGCGGCCTGACCAACAAGTACGCCGAAGGCTACCCGGGCAAGCGTTACTACGGTGGCTGCGAGCACGTAGACAAGGTAGAAGCCCTGGCCATTGAGCGCGCCAAGCAGCTGTTCGGTGCCGACTACGCAAACGTCCAGCCGCACTCCGGCTCGTCGGCCAACGGCGCGGTCTACCTGGCCCTGCTGCAAGCCGGTGACACCATCCTGGGCATGAGCCTGGCCCACGGTGGCCACCTGACCCACGGCGCCAAAGTGTCGTCCTCGGGCAAGCTGTACAACGCTGTCCAGTACGGTATCGACACCAACACCGGCCTGATCGACTATGATGAAGTCGAGCGCCTGGCGGTCGAGCACAAGCCGAAAATGATCGTTGCCGGTTTCTCGGCCTACTCCAAGACCCTCGACTTCCCACGCTTCCGCGCCATCGCCGACAAAGTGGGCGCACTGCTGTTCGTCGACATGGCCCACGTTGCCGGCCTGGTTGCCGCTGGTCTGTACCCGAACCCGATCCCGTTCGCCGATGTGGTCACCACCACCACCCACAAGACCCTGCGCGGTCCGCGTGGCGGCCTGATTCTGGCCAAGTCGAACGAAGAGATCGAGAAAAAGCTGAACGCCGCTGTATTCCCGGGCGCCCAGGGTGGCCCGCTGATGCACGTGATCGCTGCCAAGGCGGTGTGCTTCAAGGAAGCGCTGGAGCCTGAATTCAAGGCCTACCAGCAGCAAGTGATCGAAAACGCCCAGGCCATGGCCAAGGTGTTCATCGACCGTGGCTACGATGTGGTTTCCGGTGGTACCGACAACCACCTGTTCCTGGTCAGCCTGATCCGTCAGGGCCTGACTGGCAAAGACGCCGACGCCGCCCTGGGTCGTGCGCATATCACCGTCAACAAGAACGCCGTGCCGAACGACCCGCAGTCGCCGTTCGTCACTTCGGGCCTGCGTATCGGCACCCCGGCCGTCACCACCCGCGGCTTCAAGGTCGCTCAGTGTGTGGCATTGGCTGGCTGGATTTGCGACATCCTCGACAACCTCGGTGACGCAGACGTCGAAGCCGATGTGGCGAAGAACGTCGCGGCCCTGTGCGCAGATTTCCCTGTCTACCGCTGAGTGGAGTCACACACCATGCAACGTTACTCGGGCTTCGGCCTTTTCAAGCACTCCCTCAGCCACCACGAAAACTGGCAGCGGATGTGGCGCACGCCAACCCCTAAAAAGGTTTACGACGTAGTCATCGTCGGCGGTGGCGGCCATGGCCTGGCCACGGCCTACTACCTGGCCAAAGAGCACGGCATCACCAACGTTGCCGTGATCGAGAAGGGCTACCTGGGCGGCGGCAACACCGCCCGTAACACCACCATCGTGCGTTCCAACTACCTGTGGGACGAGTCGGCGCACCTGTACGAGCACGCCATGAAGCTGTGGGAGGGCCTGTCCCAGGACCTCAACTACAACGTGATGTTCTCCCAGCGCGGTGTTTACAACCTGTGCCACACCCTGCAGGACATGCGTGACTCCGAGCGTCGGGTCAGCGCCAACCGCCTCAACGGCGTGGATGGCGAGCTGCTGAACACTGCCCAGGTTGCGGCCGAAATCCCGTACCTGGACTGCTCGAAGAACACCCGCTACCCGATCCTCGGCGCCACCGTACAGCGCCGTGGCGGCGTTGCCCGTCACGATGCCGTGGCCTGGGGCTTCGCCCGCGCTGCCGACGCCCTGGGCGTCGACCTGATCCAGCAAACCGAAGTGATCGGCTTCCGCAAGGAAAACGGCGCGGTCATCGGTGTGGAAACCAACAAAGGCTTCATCGGCGCCAAGCGCGTCGGCGTGGTCACCGCCGGTAACTCGGGGCACATGGCCAAGCTGGCCGGCTTCCGCTTGCCGCTGGAATCGCACCCGCTGCAAGCACTGGTATCCGAGCCGATCAAGCCGATCATCGACAGCGTGATCATGTCCAACGCCGTACACGGCTACATCAGCCAGTCCGACAAAGGCGACCTGGTGATCGGTGCCGGTATCGACGGCTGGGTCGGCTACGGCCAGCGCGGTTCGTACCCGGTGATCGAGCACACCCTGCAGGCTATCGTCGAGATGTTCCCCAACCTGTCGCGTGTTCGCATGAACCGCCAGTGGGGCGGCATCGTAGACACCTCGCCGGACGCTTGCCCGATCATCACCAAAACCCCGGTCAAGAACATGTTCTTCAACTGCGGTTGGGGTACTGGCGGCTTCAAGGCGACCCCCGGTTCGGGCAACGTCTTCGCCGCGAGCCTGGCCAAGGGCGAAATGCACCCACTGGCCGCGCCGTTCTCCATGGACCGTTTCTACAACGGCGCATTGATCGACGAACACGGCGCCGCCGCCGTCGCCCACTAACCGGAGACACCGTCATGTTGCATATTTTCTGTCCCCACTGCGGCGAGCTGCGCTCCGAAGAAGAGTTCCACGCCTCTGGCCAGGCGCACATCGCCCGCCCGCTGGACCCTAACGCCTGCTCCGACGAGGAGTGGGGTACCTACATGTTCTACCGTGACAACCCACGCGGTATTCACCATGAACTGTGGGACCACGTTGCCGGCTGCCGCCAGTACTTCAACGTCACCCGTGACACCGTGACCTACGAAATTCTGGAAACCTACAAGATTGGCGAGAAGCCGCAAGTGACCGCCAACGGCAAAGCCGCCAGCGCCACGTCGACCGTCAAAGGCCAAGGGGAAAAAGTATGAGCCAGACCTATCGCCTCGCCAGCGGCGGCCGTATCGACCGCAGCAAGGTCCTGAACTTCACCTTCAACGGCAAGACCTACCAGGGTTATGCCGGTGACAGCCTGGCCGCCGCGTTGCTGGCCAACGGCGTCGACATCGTCGGCCGTAGCTTCAAGTATTCGCGCCCGCGCGGCATCATCGCTGCCGGTACCGAAGAGCCGAATGCCATCCTGCAGATCGGCTCCAGCGAAGCTACCCAGATCCCCAACGTGCGCGCTACCCAACAGGCGCTGTACGCGGGTCTTGTCGCCACCAGCACCAACGGCTGGCCGAACGTCAACAACGACGTCATGGGCATCCTCGGCAAGGTTGGCGGCAGCATGATGCCGCCGGGTTTCTACTACAAAACCTTCATGTACCCCAAATCGTTCTGGATGACTTACGAGAAGTACATCCGTAAAGCCGCCGGCCTGGGCCGTGCGCCGCTGCAGAACGACCCTGACAGCTACGACTACATGAACCGGCACTGCGATGTGCTGATCGTCGGCGCCGGCCCTGCTGGCCTGGCTGCTGCACTGGCCGCTGCGCGCAGCGGTGCCCGTGTGATCCTGGCTGACGAGCAGGAAGAGTTCGGTGGCAGCCTGCTCGACACCCGCGAAACCCTCGACGGCAAGCCTGCCGCCGACTGGGTCAACGCCGTGGTCAAAGAGCTGGAAAGCCTGCCGGAAGTAACCCTGCTGCCACGTGCCACGGTCAACGGCTACCACGACCATAACTTCCTGACCATTCACGAGCGCCTCACCGACCACCTCGGCGATCGCGCCCCGATCGGCCAGGTTCGCCACCGCGTGCACCGCGTCCGCGCCAAGCGCGTGGTACTGGCTGCCGGCGCCCACGAGCGCCCGCTGGTGTATGGCAACAACGACGTGCCGGGCAACATGCTGGCCGGTGCTGTTTCCACCTATGTTCGCCGCTATGGCGTGGCGCCGGGTCGCAAGCTGGTACTGTCGACCAACAACGACCACGCCTATCGCGCCGCGCTGGACTGGCACGACGCAGGCCTGCAAGTGGTCGCCATCGCCGACGCCCGCCACAACCCACGTGGCTCGCTGGTTGAAGAAGCGCGTGCCAAAGGCATTCGCATCCTCACCTCCAGCGCCGTGGTCGAGGCCAAAGGCAGCAAGCACGTTACCGGTGCCCGCGTGGCGGCCATCGATGTGCAGGCGCACAAAGTCACCAGCCCAGGCGAAGTCCTCGAGTGCGACCTGATCGCGTCCTCGGGTGGTTACAGCCCTATCGTGCACCTGGCTTCGCACCTGGGCGGTCGCCCGGTATGGCGTGACGACATCCTTGGCTTCGTGCCGGGCGATGCGCCGCAGAAGCGTGAGTGCGTCGGTGGTATCAACGGCGTATATGCCTTGGGCGATGTGATTGCCGATGGCTTTGAGGGCGGCGTCCGCGCAGCCACCGAGGCCGGTTTCAAGGCCACTGTCGGCACCCTGCCAAAAACCGTGGCGCGCAAGGAAGAGGCCACTGTGGCACTGTTCCTGGTGCCGCACGACAAAGGCACCAAGGGGCCGAAGCAGTTCGTCGACCAGCAGAACGACGTGACCGCAGCCGGTATCGAGCTGGCCACCCGTGAAGGCTTCGAGTCGGTCGAGCACGTCAAGCGCTACACCGCGCTGGGCTTCGGTACCGACCAGGGCAAACTGGGCAACATCAACGGCCTGGCCATCGCCGCCCGTTCGATCGGCATCACCATCCCGGAAATGGGTACCACCATGTTCCGCCCCAACTACACGCCGGTGACGTTCGGCGCGGTAGCGGGCCGTCACTGTGGTCACCTGTTCGAGCCCGTGCGCTTCACTGCCCTGCATGCCTGGCACGTGAAGAACGGCGCCGAGTTCGAAGACGTCGGCCAGTGGAAGCGCCCGTGGTACTTCCCGAAAGCCGGTGAAGACATCCATGCTGCCGTGACTCGCGAATGCAAGGCCGTGCGCGACAGCGTGGGCCTGCTGGACGCCTCGACCCTGGGCAAGATCGACATCCAGGGCCCGGACGCGCGCGAATTCCTCAACCGCATCTACACCAACGCCTGGACCAAGCTCGACGTGGGCAAGGCCCGCTACGGCCTGATGTGCAAGGAAGACGGCATGGTCTTCGACGACGGCGTAACCGCTTGCGTCGGCGACAACCACTTCATCATGACCACCACCACCGGCGGCGCTGCCCGCGTGCTGCAGTGGATGGAGCTGTATCACCAGACCGAATGGCCAGAGCTGAAGGTGTACTTCACTTCGGTCACCGACCACTGGGCCACCATGACCCTGTCCGGCCCTAACAGCCGCAAGCTGCTGAGCGAGCTGACCGACATCGACATGGACAAGGAAGCCTTCCCGTTCATGACCTGGAAGGAAGGCAACGTCGGTGGCGTGCCGGCCCGCGTGTTCCGTATCTCGTTCACCGGCGAGCTGTCGTACGAAGTGAACGTGCAGGCCAACTACGCGATGGGCGTGCTGGAACAGATCATCGAAGCTGGCAAGAAGTACAACCTGACCCCGTACGGCACCGAGACCATGCACGTACTGCGTGCAGAGAAGGGCTTCATCATCGTTGGCCAGGACACCGATGGTTCGATGAACCCGGACGACCTGAACATGAGCTGGTGCGTTGGCCGCAACAAGCCGTTCTCGTGGATCGGCCTGCGTGGCATGAACCGCGAAGACTGCGTGCGTGAGAACCGCAAGCAGCTGGTGGGCCTGAAACCGGTCGACCCGACCAAGTGGCTGCCGGAAGGCGCCCAACTGGTGTTCGACCCGAAACAGCCAATCCCGATGGACATGGTCGGCCACGTCACCTCCAGCTACGCGTCCAACTCCCTGGGCTACTCGTTCGCCATGGGTGTGGTCAAAGGCGGCCTCAAGCGCATGGGCGAGCGTGTCTACTCGCCGCAGGCAGATGGCAGCGTGATCGAGGCGGAAATCGTGTCTTCGGTGTTCTTCGATCCGAAGGGTGAGCGGCAGAACGTCTAAGGCCCCCGGTCCAACCGGTGCCAGGCGTGGAATGAGCTCTCTGTGGGAGCGGGCGTGCCCGCGAAGAGGGCGGTGAATTCAACATCGCATTCGCGGGCATGCCCGCTCCCACAGGATGGCCGTCTCCCGCAGGCATCGTGGTCGAATCCAGAATTCAAGGCAGGTAAGAAATGAGCGCTATCAACGTCTTCCAGCAAAACCCCGGCGCCGAGGCCAAAGCCCAGTCGCCACTGCACCATGCCGACCTGGCCAGCCTGGTAGGCAAAGGCCGCAAGAACGCAGGCGTGACCCTGCGTGAACGCAAGTTCCTCGGCCACCTCACCCTGCGCGGTGATGGCCACAACCCGGAATTCGCCGCCGGCGTGCACAAGGCCCTTGGCCTGGAGCTGCCAGTGGCGCTGACCGTGGTCGCCAACAAGGATATGTCGCTGCAATGGGTCGGCCCCGACGAGTGGTTGCTGATCGTACCCGGCGGCCAGGAGCTGGCAGTCGAGCAAAAGCTGCGCGCGGCCCTTGAAGGCCAGCACATTCAGGTCGTCAATGTCAGTGGCGGGCAAAGCCTGCTGGAACTGCGCGGCCCGAACGTGCGCGACGTGCTGATGAAGTCCACCAGCTATGATGTTCACCCGAACAACTTCCCGGTGGGCAAGGCTGTGGGCACCGTGTTCGCCAAGTCGCAACTGGTGATCCGCCGCACTGCAGAAGACACCTGGGAGCTGGTGATTCGCCGCAGCTTTGCCGACTACTGGTGGCTGTGGCTGCAGGACGCTTCTGCCGAATACGGCTTGAGCATCGAAGCTTAAGGAGACCAGAACATGAGTCGGGCACCGGATACCTGGATTCTCACCGCCGACTGCCCGAGCATGCTCGGTACCGTCGACGTGGTGACGCGTTACCTCTTCGAGCAGCGCTGCTACGTGACGGAGCACCACTCCTTCGATGACCGGCAGTCGGGACGCTTCTTCATTCGCGTCGAGTTCCGTCAGCCGGACGATTTCGACGAGGCGGGCTTCCGGGCCGGCCTCGCCGAGCGCAGCGAAGCGTTCGGCATGGCTTTCGAGCTGACCGCACCCAACCACCGCCCCAAGGTGGTGATCATGGTGTCCAAGGCCGACCATTGCCTGAATGACCTGCTGTATCGCCAGCGTATTGGCCAACTGGGCATGGATGTGGTCGCGGTGGTGTCCAACCACCCTGATCTCGAACCGCTGGCGCAGTGGCACAAGATCCCTTACTACCACTTCGCCCTCGACCCCAAGGACAAGCCTGGGCAAGAACGCAAGGTGCTGCAGGTGATCGAGGAAACCGGCGCCGAGCTGGTGATCCTCGCGCGCTATATGCAGGTACTGTCGCCTGAGCTGTGCCGCCGTCTGGATGGCTGGGCGATCAATATTCACCACTCGCTGTTGCCGGGTTTCAAAGGCGCCAAGCCTTATCACCAGGCGTACAACAAGGGCGTGAAAATGGTTGGTGCCACGGCGCACTACATCAACAACGACCTGGACGAAGGGCCGATCATTGCCCAGGGCGTCGAGGTGGTGGATCACAGTCACTATCCCGAAGACCTGATTGCCAAAGGGCGGGATATTGAATGCCTGACCCTGGCGCGGGCTGTGGGTTATCACATCGAGCGGCGGGTGTTCCTCAACGCCAACCGGACTGTCGTTCTGTAATAACCGGTACCGGCCTCTTCGCGGCTAAAGCCGCTCCTACAGGTACAGCACAGCCCTCGGGTTGGTGCGGTCCCCGTAGGAGCGGCTTTAGCCGCGAAGAGGCCCGCGCCGGCCGCCCCTCTGTCTGCCCATATTCCCCAACGACAACCCTGCCGCTAAAAGGCATCTCCCTGTCGCTTCCAGTCAGTGCGTCCGGCCCCATCCGGCCCACAATTCCCTGCATTCCAGTAGTACATGCCGCCCACGGATGGCGGCGCTTCAACCAACGCTGCATAAATAATAATCAAGCGAGGTACAAGCAATGTCTGGCAATCGTGGAGTGGTATATCTCGGCGCCGGCAAGGTCGAAGTGCAACACATCGACTACCCGAAAATGCAGGACCCGCGCGGCAAGAAAATCGAACACGGCGTCATCCTGAAGGTGGTCTCCACCAACATCTGCGGTTCTGACCAGCACATGGTCCGTGGCCGCACCACTGCCCAGGTCGGCCTGGTCCTGGGCCACGAAATCACCGGTGAAATCGTCGAGAAGGGCCGCGACGTCGAGCGCATGCAGATCGGCGATCTGGTATCGGTCCCGTTCAACGTCGCCTGCGGTCGCTGCCGCTCCTGCAAAGAGATGCACACCGGTGTCTGCCTCACTGTAAACCCGGCCCGCGCCGGCGGTGCCTACGGCTACGTCGACATGGGCGACTGGACCGGCGGCCAGGCCGAATACGTGCTGGTGCCGTACGCTGACTTCAACCTGCTGAAGCTGCCCGAGCGTGACAAGGCCATGGAAAAGATCCGTGACCTGACCTGCCTGTCCGATATCCTGCCCACCGGCTATCACGGTGCCGTGACTGCTGGCGTTGGTCCAGGCAGCACTGTCTACGTTGCCGGTGCCGGCCCGGTCGGTCTGGCCGCCGCTGCCTCGGCGCGCCTGCTGGGCGCCGCCTGCGTGATCGTCGGTGATCTGAACCCGGCCCGTCTGGCCCATGCCAAGTCGCAAGGCTTCGAAGTGGTCGACCTGTCCAAGGACACTCCGCTGCACGAGCAGATCGTCGACATCCTCGGCGAGCCGGAAGTGGACTGCGCCGTCGACGCGGTCGGCTTCGAGGCCCGTGGCCATGGCCACGAAGGTGCCAAGCACGAGGCCCCGGCCACCGTGCTGAACTCGCTGATGCAAGTGACCCGCGTGGCCGGCAACATCGGTATCCCGGGCCTGTACGTGACCGAAGACCCAGGCGCGGTGGATGCTGCAGCCAAGATCGGCGCGCTGAGCATCCGCTTCGGCCTGGGCTGGGCGAAATCGCACAGCTTCCACACCGGCCAGACCCCGACCATGAAATACAACCGCCAGCTGATGCAGGCGATCATGTGGGATCGCATCAACATTGCTGAAGTGGTGGGGGTGCAGGTGATCAACCTGGATCAGGCGCCGGAAGGGTATGGCGAGTTTGATGCGGGTGTGCCTAAGAAGTTTGTGATCGACCCGCACAAGATGTGGGGCGCGGCTTGATCGCAGCCCATGATGCCCCTCGCTGAGAGGGGCGTTTTTTTGGGGCTGTGGGGCTAGCGGCGCACTGCCGATGCCCCACTGCTCACCCGAAACGTGCCTTTATCGTAAGCAGTCAGGTCGGACGGATCTGCCGCCCTGCGGGCCAACCACTCACCTATCATTACCAGCCCCTCGCGACGGTTTTGCAGATTGTTGATAATAGCCGGGCTCGCTGCGAACGTTGGATCCCCGAGCGCGTTCGCCGCTTCGGCGGCATGCAATTCCCTGCTGGCCTCCAGATAGCTATCGAGGCTGGTACGAGTGACATGCACCGTTGCTGGTCCCTTGTGCGGATCAGCAACTACCTCAATAAGCTCGGTTGTGCGCAACGTTCGGCGCGTCGAGGTGACGGCCATGGTTTTGCTGTTGCGCTGTGTTCCCACAGTCTGGATGACGGTATTGCTTGCGGTTTCATAGTGTTCGACCTCATAATGCCGCACGATGGGCGACTTTTGCGTGGTGAAGACGTGTGCGGGTAGCTTAGGCTTAGGGATGAGTAGCTGCTGGCTAGCAGGTTGAACAAGCGCCACTACATGTCCGCTTGGGTCGATGCGGTTGATCGGATCCCCGCTGCAATAGGCATAAGCGTTTACGCCACCACCTTCAAAGGGGCTCCAGCTGTCAGGGGAACCAAACCGCCTCAAGGCTGGGTGGTAGGCCCGATAGCCGTTGCCCAGCAGATAGCTGTTCGGCGCCGCAAGCAAAACCTCGCCATTGAAGCCCAGCTGCGTACGCGAGGAAGGTAATCCTGGATCGTGTCCATACGCCGAATAAGTGTGCTGCTCGTCTTCATCGGCTTGTTGCACCGACAGCACCGAGCCTTTGTCATCGGTGGCCAGCAAGCCGCAGGTTTGGGTGTCGCCTGTGCTCAGCTCTGCCAGCGGTTGTTCTGCATTTCGCAAGATGGCGCGATGCTGGTCCCCGTGTTTCACGGTTACGAGCTTGTTGTCGTAATAGAAGAAAAGGGAACTGTTCGATGCTTTGCTCATGATTCAAATCCCTACCGTGCTGGATGAATGAACGCGGCTTGCAACCCATTCTGAACTGCCACAGGAGTTTGGATACTGGCAGAAATAACAGTCTTAGATCGGTAGGTGAACCAAAACCCGGTGCACACGAAGTGCCCCATGCACAGCTGCCATGAAGGCGAAGCCTTGTGATTCATACCAAGGCAGCCTGTCAAAACTGGTCGCTGATTTCGCAGCGATCGCCCGATGTAAAAACCTGAAAGTCTTAGCAAAATTCGCGCGCTGAGCATCCGCTTCGGCCTGAGCCGGAGCAAATTGCACAGCTCCCACACCGGCCAGATAGCGACCAAGCATTACAACCGCCAGCTGATGCAGGCGATGATGTGGGATCGGATCAACATTGCTGAAGTGGTGGGGGGGGCAGGTGATCAACCTGGATCAGGCGCCGGAAGGGTATGGCGAGTTTGATGCAGGTGTGCCGAAGAAATTCGTTATCGACCCGCACAAAATGTGGGGTGCGGCGTAATCAGCGTCGAGTAAAAAGAGCCCCTCGCATCGAGGGGCTTTTTGTCTATTCTGATAAGGCATCTCGGCCGGAGGTGCTTGTAATAAGCCTTTCATCGCTTTTGAAATCGAGCGCCGCCCGCACATACCTCATCAGTTCCGAAGCCTGGTGAGTGGCCCTGGAGCGAAGGGCCACTGCGCAGTCATTTTCATGCAGACAGTTAATTACTTCGATTTTGGCCGGCGCGTCTCATTGTTTGAGTCGACTGCCCCGAATTGGTAGTTTCTGTCGTCATTAGGATCGTCATATTTTTTTTGCGTGTAGAACATGTTTCCACTATCGGTGTGCCCGCTCGTTGGGCGGTAAGTATCAGGTTTTGAACTTTTTATGGATTCTTCGGCGTAGTAATGTTCGGAGAAAATGTATGCATGATCTTTCTTTTCTACGTATTTATTTATGCCGTGTGCCTTTCTTTTGCTGTGTTTAAGCGTTTTTTGTACGGTTTTTGCATTGGCCTTAATTTGTTTCTCGACTGTTTTTCCTCCGTATGTTCTTTCCTCGACTAAACTGGTGAGATTGGTGGTTTGCTTTTTCAGTTCTGCATTAATAACCTCGATGCTTTCCAGACGCTGCTCCAATTTTACTTGGTTACTACGAAACCACGTTCTAGGCTTGAGAAGGCTCCACATCCCCGTTTCGTCTTTCCGATTGACTGGGTCATTCACACAGTACGCGAAAGCATTGAACCCGCCTCGGGCGAATGGGCTTTCAGCGTTGTCCGGTCCGATGAACCGTCTCATCTCGGTGCTAAAGCCACGGTGTCCCTGGCCTAGAAGATAAAGGTGCATGTTTTCCAATATGAACTCGCCGTTGAATCCCAACGCTGTGGATCCTGATGGCAGTTTGTCGTTGTATCCAAAGGGGGTATAGTTGTGATTGTTTTGCTTTCCGTCAGGCGTGCTCACGACAAGCACTGAGTCCATCTCATCCGTTGCGAGAAGCTGGGAGCTTCTTGCTTCTTTGCCAGCGGATTCAGCAAGAGGGAGCGTTCCAATCCGCAGGATTGAACGCTTCTGATCGTTTCCAATGACAGTGGTCAGTTTGTTGGTCTGGTAGAAATATTTGGGGGTATCAGGACTGTTTTTCACCGACGTGCTCCCGTTGTCTGCAGTTGGCCCCGGAAATGGATGGCGTGGGCACTACGATTATCTGGAGTGTCTTGAGCAATTGACTACTGGCAGAAATATCAGGTATGCGCCTGTTGGGGCCCGGAACAATCCCCCAGATTTCCAGTCAAACCCTTCGTTTTCCAGGCCATCCCGCCCGACGAGGTCCCTTCCGATGAAAGCACTCACCTTGGCAACCCTGATGACCCTGGCCGCCAGCCCGGTGTTCGCCTTCAACCTCAGCGACGCCGCCAATGCCGTGTCCGCCATGCAGAACCCGCAACAGCAAGGCCAGGTGCAGGCCCCCGAGGCGCAGGCCAATCTGCTCAACACCTTGGGCAGCGAATTGAAGATCACCCCCGAACAGGCCGTGGGCGGCGCAGGGGCGATGTTGGGGTTGGCGCGCAACAACCTTAGCAGTGAGGACTATGGCCAATTGACCAAGGCCGTGCCGGGTCTGGACCTGTTGTCCGGTGCCAATATGCTGGGTGGGTTGAGCGGGCTGGGCGATTTGCTGGGCAAGAACAGCGAAAGCCAGTCGGCATTGAGCAACGCGTTGGGCAACGACGTGGAGAACCGTAATGACCTGGACAATGCGTTCAAGGCACTGGGCATGGACACTGGAATGATCGGCCAGTTCGCCCCGCTGATCCTGCAGTACCTCGGCCAGCAGGGCATCGCCGGGTCGTTGCTGCAGAACCTGGGTAGCCTGTGGACCACCCCAGCGCCAGTGAGTACGCCATCGGTTTGAGATTATCACAAGGCCAGACGTCATACATCGAAGGTCTTGAGCGTCACTTCCAGGGCTCTGATTCGATATTGTGCTTCAGTCAGCCAGACTTCGCGTGATTCCATTTCTGTACGATATCGTTGGTCACTGATCCCTTGGATTTTGGCGAAGGCTTTCGAAGATGGTTTCAAAAGCTCGGTGTATTCTTGCTGTTTTTGCGCTGCGCGTTCAGTGAGATTTTTTATATAGATGGCTAATGACCGTCTTTCTTTGAGAAGGTGCTTTTTGTGGGCAATCTGTTCCTTCAGGTACGTCTTGATCGTTATGTCTTTGTTAAAGGCAACAGTCTTTGTTTTCGCCAAATGGTGTGAAGCGGAGTGCCTGGTGTTCAACAGAGGAGGCTCTATTACCTGCGCCGCAAGCTTTTTTTGTCAGCGGTGCTGTTCGGTGAGGTTTCGGGTTAGACTTTTGCTCCCAAAACTTTTGTAAATTGGCGAATTCCCGTTGTTGCCCTGTATCATCCCGGTAATTGATGGGGTCACAGGCACAGTATGCGTAGGCGTTATAGCCACCGTCGCTGAACGGGCTGAGATCATCGGGCTTGAGGAAGCGCATCAAGGCTGGACTATAGCTTCGGTATCCTCGCCCCAATGCATAGGTGCCAAGGAGCGGATCAAATCGTTCATCCTTGAAGCCTATTATCGTGGCTCTACCTGCTTGGCTGCCGATGTGCCCGTAAGGGCTGTAGACCAGGGCGGTGATTTTCACTTGAGAGCGGCTCGCAAGAGACATGCTGCTTAAGTCTTCGTCTTTGCGAGGCCGGGCACAACTAGCAGAATTATCAGGGGGCGCAACGTAACCGTGCTGATGTCAACCGGCTGCCTGCTTCGGCCTCTTCGCGGGTAAACCCGCTCCTACGCAGGTAGAGCCTATCCTTGGGGATGTGGTAATCCGCGTAGGAGCGGGTTTACCCGCGAAGAGGCCAGTTCAGGCGGCAGAGGTCTCAGCCCATCTCCGCCCGCAGCTGCTCGATCCGCTGGTCCTTCGCCACCCACAGCTGGTTCACCCAAGCCTGCACCGCCTGACGAAACTCGGGATCATTCTCGTAATCCCCCGCCCACAACGCCGGGTCCAGCTCCCGCACCTGAATGTCGATAATCACCCGGCTGATGCTGCCATTGAGCAGGTCCCAGAACCCCGGCGCCTTGTTGCCGGGGTACACGATGGTCACATCCAGCAGGGCATCCAGCTGCTCGCCCAATGCCGCGAGCACAAACGCCACACCACCCGCCTTGGGCTTGAGCAGGTAGCGATACGGCGACTGCTGCTCCTGGCGCTTGGCTTCGGTAAACCGGGTGCCCTCCAGGTAATTGACCACGGTCACCGGCTGGCGCTTGAACAGCTCGCAGGCCGCCTTGGTGATTTCCAGGTCCTTGCCCTTGAGCTCCGGGTGCTTTTCCAGAAACGCCTTGCTGTAGCGCTTCATGAACGGGTAATCCAGCCCCCACCAGGCCAGGCCCAGCAACGGTACCCAGATCAGTTCCTTTTTCAGGAAGAACTTGAAGAACGGTGTACGGCGGTTGAGGCTTTCGATCAACGCCGGGATGTCGACCCAGGTCTGGTGGTTACTCACGGCCAGGTACGAGGTGTCCTTGCGCAGGTTTTCCACGCCACGGATGTCCCACTGGGTAGGGATGCACAGGGCGAAGATGGCTTTGTCGATTTCCGACCAGGTTTCGGCCACCCACATCACCGCCCACGACGCGTAGTCGCGGCCACGGCCCGGCAACACCAGCTTGAGCAGGGCGAAGACCAGCAGCGGGCAGATCAACACCACAGTGTTGAGCAGCAGCAGGGTGGTAGTGAGAATGCCGGTCAGCAGGCGACGCATAAAGAGACTCTTGTTGTGGGAGATAAACGGTTGGCAATGATAAGCAGGGCGGTGGCCTACGCCAAATGTCCAATGCCCGGCGGCGCGAACAAATGTTTCACGTTATGTTGTTTAGTCTTGTGGAAGCGAACCTCTCTTGCCAGTGCAGTCTAAGCACTGACCCTTTTCAAGGAAGCCTGCCTGTGAAACCACTGCTAGCCCTGTTGTCGATGTTGGCGCTGCCGGTAATGGCCGCCGAGCCCACCCTCTACGGCCGTTACGAGAACATCGCCCTGCCCGAACTGGGTGAAACCCTGAAAGCCAAGATGGACACCGGCGCCTTCACCGCGTCGCTGTCGGCCAAGGATATCGAGCTGTTCACCCGCGATGGGGACGAGTGGGTGCGCTTCCGCCTGGCGACCAAGGACTCGGACGGCAAGGTGTATGAGCACAAGGTCTCGCGCATCAGCAAGATCAAGGGCCGTGCCGATGAAGAGGACGAAGGGGATGCGCCAGAGGTCTCCAAGCGCCCGGTGGTCGACCTGGCGTTGTGCCTGGGGGATGTGAAGCGCACCGTCGAGGTGAATCTGGTGGACCGCAGCAACTTCAACTACCCGCTGCTGGTGGGTTCCAAGGCGCTGCGCGAGTTCAAGGCGGCGGTAAACCCGGCGAAAAAGTTCACTGCTGGCAAGCCAGGCTGTTGATCTGAAGCGTGCGCCATACAATGTAGGAGCGGGCTTGCCCGCGAACACACATAATGTGGTGTCAGGCACCGGCCTCGCCGGTGTTCGCGGGCAAGCCCGCTCCTACACTGAGATGTGCCAACCTTCAAAACCGCAAGGCCGGACGCCATGCCCCATATCCTCATCGTCGAAGACGAAGCCGCCATCGCTGACACCCTGGTCTACGCCCTGCAGGCCGACGGTCACAGCACCGAGTGGGTAACCCTGGGCAGTGCCGCCCTCGACCAGCAGCGCCAGCGCCCGGCCGACCTGGTCATCCTCGACATCGGCCTGCCCGACATCAGTGGCTTCGAAACCTGTCGCCAGCTGCGCCGGTTCACCGAGGTGCCGGTGATGTTTCTCAGCGCCCGGGACGGTGAAATCGACCGCGTAGTAGGCTTGGAAATCGGCGCCGACGACTACGTGGTAAAACCTTTCAGCCCTCGTGAAGTGGCAGCGCGCGTTCGGGCGATCCTCAAACGCATGGCTCCGAGGGCCGAGGCTGCCGGCGGAACCACCTTGTTCCAGCTCGACACCCTGCGCATGCAGATCACCTACCGCAGCCAGCCGCTCACGCTGACCCGGCATGAGTTCCGCCTGCTGCAATGCCTGCTCGAACAACCGCAGCGGGTGTTCAGCCGCGAACAGCTGCTCGACGCTTTGGGCGTGGCCTCCGACGTGGGCTATGAGCGCACCATCGACAGCCATATCAAGAGCCTGCGCGCCAAGCTGCGCCAGGTAGCGGGTGATGCCGAGCCGATCCAGACCCATCGCGGCCTCGGTTACAGCTATAGCCCGGACCACGCCTGATGCGCTTGGGCATTCGCATCTTCCTGGTGTACTTCCTGTTCGTCGGCTTGGCCGGTTACTTCTTGCTCAATACCGTACGCGAACAGATTCGCCCGGTGGTACGCCAATCCTCTGAAGAAACATTGGTAGACACTGCCAACCTGCTGGCAGAAATCCTGCGGGATGAGGTCAAGGCCGGCACCCTGAACCAGGGCCGCCTGCCCGAGGTGCTCAAGGCCTACGGCTCGCGCAGCCCGGGCGCACAGATCTGGGGGCTGGCCAAGAACCAGGTCAGCCACCGCATCTACGTCACTGACGCCAAGGGCATCGTGTTGCTGGACTCCAGTGGCGAGGCCCTGGGCAAGGATTACTCGCAGTGGAATGACGTGCTGCTGACCCTGCGTGGCCAATATGGCGCCCGCTCCACCCGCAGCGATCCCAACGATGAAAGCACCTCGGTGATGCACGTTGGCGCACCGATCATCGACGACGGCAAGATCATCGGCGTTGTCACTGTCGCCAAGCCCAATAGCTCATTGCAACCCTACATTGACCGCTCCGAGCGGCGCCTGCTCACCCTGGGGCTGGGCCTGATCGGCCTGGGCTTGCTGATCGGCGCGGCTCTATCGTGGTGGCTTGCGCGCTCACTGCGCAAGTTGGCAGGTTATGCGCAGGCGGTCAGCGAAGGTGAGCGTGCGGAGCTTCCGCATTACAAGGGCGGCGAGCTGGCGAACCTGGCACAGGCAGTGGAGCGCATGCGCACCCAGCTGGAAGGCAAGGCCTATGTCGAGCGCTACGTGCACACCCTGACTCACGAGCTGAAAAGCCCGCTGGCGGCCATCCGTGGTGCTTCCGAGCTGTTGCAGGGCGAGGATATGCCCGCTGATCAGCGGGCACGCTTTGCCGGCAATATCGAGCGCGAGAGCAAGCGTTTGCAGCAGATGATCGAGCGGCTGCTCAACCTGGCCAGGGTCGAGCAGATGCAGGCGCTGGAGGACGAGCAGCAGGTGGCGCTGGCGGCGTTGGTCGATGAGTTGTTGCTGGCCCATGCGGCGCGTATCGAAGGCGCCAGTTTGCAGGTACGTCAGCGGGTGCCTGCCACTTTGCGTTTGCGCTGCGATCCGTTCCTGATGCGCCAGGCGTTGGCCAACCTGCTCGACAACGCGCTGGACTTCACCCCGGAAGGTGGCACGCTGCTGTTCGACCTGGAGCGCGATGGCGAACGGGTAGCGTTGAGTTTGTTCAACCAGGGGCAAGCGATACCGGCGTATGCCATCGGGCGGGTCAGCGAGCGGTTCTACTCGCTGCCGCGGCCCGGGAGCGGGCGCAAGAGCACTGGGCTGGGGCTGAATTTCGTGGCCGAGGTGATGCAGCTGCATGGCGGGGCCTTGGCGGTGGACAACGTCGATGGCGGGGTGCGGGTGCGGTTGTGGCTGCCGGTGCGGCGCATTAGCTGAGATAGCCGGGGCTGCACAGCAGCCCCAAATACACGTAAATCACACACGCTCTCCACAAAGCCTCCATGCAAGACGCAGACACTGCGCCCACTGCCACAGGAGGCCACATGAACAAGACCCTAGGTTTCAAACTCGGCATGATCGCCATGCTGATGTTGCTGTTGCTCATCCCACTACTGCTGATCAACGGCCTGATCGACGAACGCCAGGCCATGCGCGACGGCGTGCTGCGCGATATCGCCCAGAGCACCAGCTTCGATCAGCAACTCAGCGGCCCGCTGCTGGTGGTGCCTTACCGCAAGTACCAGCGCCGCTGGATCGAAAAGGACGGTGAGCGTACCCAGGAAACCAGCACCATCGCCGGCCACCTGTACTTTCTGCCGGAAACCTTCGACGCCGACCTGGGTGTGGACACCGAACTGCGCGCCCGAGGCATCTACCAGGCGCGGTTGTTCCACGCCAAAGGCCGTATCAGCGGCCGCTTCAAGCTCCCGGAGCATTGGGGGATCGACAAGGACTTTGACGACTACCGCTTCGACACGCCGTTCCTGGTGGTGGGCATCAGTGATATCCGCGGTATCGAAAGTGCTCTGGAGCTGAGCATGGACGAGCAAAAAGTGCCGTTCGAGGCCGGCACCCAGCTCGACTGGATGCGTGGCGGCGTGCACGCCAGCCTGCCGGGGCTGGACGGGCTACAGGCGCGAGCGTTCAGCTATGGCTTTGACCTGGCGCTGCAAGGTACCGGCCAGTTGCACGTGGTGCCCGTGGGCCGTACCAGCAGCGTGGACATGCGCGCCAACTGGCCGCACCCGAGCTTCGTCGGCAACTACTTGCCCAACCGCCGCGATATCGATGCTCAAGGCTTCAGTGCCCACTGGCAAACCTCGTTCTTCGCTACCAACCTTGAGGACGCGATACGCCAGTGCGCTAACGCCGGGCAGTGTGCAGATTTCAGTGAGCGCAGCTTTGGCGTGAGTTTTATAGACCCGGTGGACCAGTACCTGAAAAGCGAGCGGGCGATCAAATACGCGTTGTTGTTCATTGCCCTGACCTTTGCCGGTTTCTTCCTGTTCGAGGTAATGAAGAACCTGAGTGTGCACCCGGTGCAGTACATCCTGGTGGGCGTGGCGCTGGCGTTCTTCTATCTGCTGCTGCTGTCGTTGTCCGAGCACATCGGTTTTGGTTTGGCGTATGGGCTGTCGGCTTCAGCCTGTGTGCTGCTGATCGGCTTCTACCTGAGCCATGTGTTGCGCAGCCTGGGGCGAGGGGTGGGTTTTGCCGCGGGTTTGGCGGCGTTGTACGCGCTGCTCTTCGGGCTGCTGAGTGCCGAAGACTATGCGCTGCTGATGGGGTCGCTGCTGTGTTTCGGCCTGCTTGGGGTGTTCATGGTGCTGACCCGGCGGCTGGACTGGGCACGGGTGGGGAGGGCGGCATGAGGGAGGACAAAGAGATCGGGCGCTGGTTGGCCCTCAGGATCGGGCTGTTGTTTCCTGTGATACCGAGGTGAGGCCTTCGCGGGCACGCCCGCTCCCACAAGCCCACCACAGATAGCGAACACTGTGGAAACCTGTAGGAGCGGGTTCACCCGCGAAGGGGAACTGTCAGGCCACTGGCGCTGTAGCGACCATCGATGGCCGCTTGACCACCTCGGCATACCACGCCGCCAATCCAGGTTGGCGCTCACGCCAGCCGAATCCGGGCTGACGCAAATCCAGATAGCCCAGCGCACAGGCCACGCCAATCGCCGCCAGGTCGAAGCCGGACATCAGCTCCGGCAAGTGCTCCTGCTCCAGGTTGGCCAGGCTCCGGCGGATCTTGTCACCCTGCGCCTGCAGCCAGCCCTCCCAGCGCTTTTCTTCTGGCCGCAGGAAGCTCTCATAACGGCTCGACACCGCCGCATCCATGATCGCATCGGCCTGTGATACCAAGGTCATGCGCCGCCAGCGCGCCGAGCCTTCTCGCGGCAGCAGCGGCAGGCCTACGTGCTGCATGTCGAGGTACTCGCAGATTACCCGGCTGTCATGCAGCACGGTGCCGTCTTCCAGGCGCAGGGCCGGGATCTTGCCGATCGGGTTGTCCAGGTTGAGCTGCGGGTCGCCGCTCACCGGGCTGATGTTCACCGGCTGCAACTGCACACGCTCAAGCTGGCCGGTTTCGTGCAACACCACCATGACCTTGCGCACGAAAGGCGACAACGGCGAGTGGAACAGGGTCATCGTGCTCATGCTTCAGTTACCTTGCAGGCTGGGTGGCAGACACACGCCGGTGCCACCGATGCCGCAGTAGCCGTCCGGGTTCTTGGCCAGGTACTGCTGGTGGTAGGCCTCGGCGAAATATACGGTCGGTGCCTGGTCGATTTCGGTGGTGATTTCACCGAAGCCGGCCTTGCTCAGCTCGGCCTGGAAGGCGTCGCGGCTGGCCTTGGCCTGTTCCAGCTGTTCCGGGCTGGTGCAGTAGATGGCCGAGCGGTATTGGGTGCCGATGTCGTTGCCCTGGCGCATGCCTTGGGTCGGGTTGTGCAGCTCCCAGAACATCGCCAGCAGTTCGCGGTAGCTGACCTTGTCCTTGTCGAACACCACCAGCACCACTTCGGTGTGGCCGGTCAGGCCCGAGCAGACTTCTTCGTAGGTAGGGTGCGGGGTGAAGCCGCCGGCGTAGCCGACCACGGTGCTGACCACACCTTCACGCTGCCAGAAGCGGCGCTCCGCGCCCCAGAAGCAGCCCAGGCCGAAGATGGCGAAGTCGATGGCGCCTTCGAAGAACGGGCCGAGCAGCGGGGTGTCTTTGAAGACGTAGTGGAACTCGGGCAGGCTCATTGGCGTGTCGCGGCCAGGCAGGGCCTGTTCCGCAGTGGGCATGACGTTTTTGTTCACCAGGATTTCCGAACGCAGGACCATGGCCGTTCCTCTGTGTTTATTCAGTGGGGGAGTGGTTTGGGCCTTCGCGGGCATGCCCGCTCCCACAGGTACAGCACAGGTTTCAAAGGTTGTGGTGTTCCTGTGGGAGCAGGCGTGCCCGCGAAAGGGCCCGAATGGCTTCTATAGTGCCCGAGGATTACGCAGCTGTCAGGCCAGCGGGCCACGCGGATAGCGCTTCAGCCGTTCAGCCAGCTCGCGCCCGGGAATTGGCCGGTCGAACAGGTAACCCTGGCCCACGTCGCAGCGGTGGCGGCGCAGGAACGCCAGTTGCTCCGGCGTCTCGATCCCTTCGGCCACCACCTTCAGCTTCAGGTTATGGGCCATGGCCACCACCGCCGAGGTGATTTCCATGTCGTCCTGGTTGTCGGGGATTTCGTTGATGAAGCTGCGATCGATCTTGAGGATGTCGATCGGAAACTTCTTCAGGTAGCTCAGCGACGAATAACCGGTGCCGAAGTCGTCCATGGCCAAGGTCAGGCCCAGGGCCTTCAGTTCATCCAGCTGGCGGTGGGTGTCCTCGCTGGCTTCCAGCAGCAGGCCTTCGGTCAATTCCAGCTCCAGCAGGTGCGGGGGCAGGGCTTCTTCCTTGAGGATGGTGCTGATTGACGCCACCAGGTCCGGGTCGGAGAACTGTTTGGGCGACAGGTTGATGGCTACATGCAGGTTGCCCAGGCCGGCCTTGCGCAGTTGCTGGCTCATGCAGCACGCCTGGCGCACCACCCATTTGCCGATAGGGATGATCAGGCCGGTTTCCTCGGCCACGCTGATGAACTGGTCCGGGCGGATCATGCCGCGTTCGGGGTGGTTCCAGCGCAGCAGCGCCTCCAGGCCCAGCAGGCGACCGCTACGCAGGCACAGCTTGGGCTGATAGAACACGTCCAGCTCGTTCTGGGTCAGGGCACGGCGCAGGTTGTTTTCGACGAACAGCTTGTAGCTGGCTTCGGCATTGAGCACTTCGGTAAACACCTGTACCTGGTGTTTACCGTTGGCCTTGGCCTTGTGCAATGCAAGGCCGGCATTCTTCATCAGGCTGGCTGGGTCGACGCCGTGCAACGGTGCACAGGCCAAGCCTACCGAGGCGGTGACGTTGATCAACTGGTTATCGACGAACATCGGCTTGTCGAGGGTGCACAGCAACTGCTGGGCAACGCCTTGGCCATCTTCAAGGCTGGTGTCGTCGAGCAGCACGGCGAACTCGTTACTGGCAAAGCGCGCGAGGATGCCACCGCTGTGCAGGCTGTTGCGCAGACGCCTGGCCAGGCTGATCAGCAGCTTGTCGCCGGTCTGGTGGCCAAGGCTGTCGTTGATGCGCTTGAAGTTGTCGATGTCCACCAACAGCAGGCACATCGAGCTTTCGCCATCGCGGGCGAAGCGCTCGTCCAGGCTGCGAATGAACGCCGGGCGATTGCCCAGGTTGGTGAGGTTGTCGGTGTAAGCCAGGCGCTCGATGCGTTGCTGGGCCAGCTTGGTCTGGGTGACGTCTTCGTAGATGCCGATGTAGTGGGTCAGCTCACGGTTGTCACCGTATACCTTGGAGATCGACAACTGGCCCCAGTACGGCTCCAGGTTCTTGCGCCGGCTCTTGAACTCGCCCTGCCAACTGTTGCCCATGGCCAGGCTCGACGGCGAGTCGAACAGCAGTTCGCTGAGGTTCTCCAGTGCCGGTAGCTCGCCCAACTGGCGGCCCTGCACTTCGTCGGTACTGTACTGGGTGATGGCGGTGAAGCTGGGGTTGACGTACTCCACCCGGCCGTCGCGGTTCACCAGCAGAAAGGCGCTGGCGCTCTGCTCGACCGCGCGCTGGAACAGATGCAGGGCGCTGGCCGCGGCCCGCCGTTTGTGGTTTGTGATCACTTGGGCGAACTGGTCGGCCAGCTCGCCGGCAAAGGCAATCTCGTCCGACTGCCAGGCCCTTGGCTGGCCGCTTTGCTCCAGGCACAACACGCCGATCACCTGGCCATCGACGCGGATGCTGGCGTCGAGCATGGCCTTGTTTTCCGGGCGCATGCTTTGCGCCAGAGCACGGGTACGCGGGTCGTGGCCGGCGTTGTGAGCGTCAATGGCGCGGCTTGCGTGCAGTGCATCCAGGTAGTCGGGGAAGCGGCTGGCATCGATGGCTTCGGGCTGGCGGTGCTCCTGCGCATCGCGGTACCAGGCGATGATCGGTTCCAGGCGTTGGTCTTCCAGGTGCCAGATGCTGGCGCAGTCGACCTTGTAGATTTCGCAGGCGCTCTGGGTGATCAGTTGGGCCGCTTCGAGTAGCGAGTTGCCCGCGCTGTAGCGCTGGCGGGCGAGGCGCAGGATAAGGTCCTGCTGGCCGCGCACACGCTCCAGGTGCTCCAGCTGTTCTTGCTGTGTGCGCTGGTTCAGTTGCAGGGCCAGCTGCAAGCGATTGTTGCGTGACTCCAGGTCGCTGGCGCCAAGTTCGCCGCTATCTTCCTGCTGGTCGTCGAGTACGCTCAGGTAGCCGCGTAACAGCTGGCGGTTGTGTTGTTTGTAAGCTTCACCCGCTTCCAGCAGGCGCAGCGAGGTGCTCGGCGTGTGCAGGGTGTAACGCACGCGGTAGTAGCCGCGTTGGGCCAGTTGCAACTGGATTTCGTCGTGCAGCCGGTAGCGTGCTTCGGGTTCCATCAGGCTAGCGTAGGGCGCGTCAATCAGGGCACACAGCTCGCCGGTTTGCATGCCGAACTGGCGCTCACAGGCCGGGTCAAGGTAGAGCATGGCCCAGGTGGCTTCGTTGAGCCTTTCGAAACGCAGCATGCCGAGCCGCGAGGGCACGGGTAACTGCGTCACGACCTCGGCCGCCACACGGCTGGCGGCATCGGGTTGGCTTTTCATCGAAGACTCGCTTGAAGAGGGAACGCTGCCTTTTGGCTGCGGCGGATTTGGCAAGGTTGCATCATGTCCCGAGGGCTGGCAAGCGGCCATGCTTGATGCTGTGGACAGGTTATCGGCTGACGTGGCCGATTCTGTAGTTTGGCTGGAGATTTTGGGGCCGCTTTGCGGCCCATCGCGACACAAGGCCGCTCCCACACGGATCGCGCCAGCTTTCAGAAATTGAGCAAGACAGTTGCCCCCACAATGGACTGCGATTGCCTGTGGGAGCGGCCTTGTGTCGCGAAAGGAGGGCGAAGCCCTCCCAGCTTTCTCCAGGCAAAAAAAAGCCCCGCCAATCGACGGGGTTGAGGTACGAGCGTGGCAGCTCGAAAAGGGAACTGCCCCTCGCAAGGAGGGGCAGAGTGCTGCCTTACAGCAGCATGGTGCGGATATCGCCCAGCACGTCGCCCAGGCGCTTGGTGAAGCGCGCGGCGGCAGCGCCGTTGATCACACGGTGATCGTAGGACAGCGACAGCGGCAGCATCAGCTTTGGCTGGAAGGCCTTGCCATCCCAGACTGGCTGCATGGTCGCCTTGGAGACGCCCAGGATAGCCACTTCCGGCGCATTGACGATCGGCGTGAAGCCGGTGCCGCCAATGTGGCCGAGGCTGGAGATGGTGAAGCAAGCGCCTTGCATCTCGTCAGCCGACAGCTTCTTGGTGCGCGCCTTCTCGGCCAGTGCAGCGGCTTCGGCAGCCAGTTGCAGCAGGCTTTTCTGGTCGACGTTCTTGATCACAGGGACCAGCAGGCCGTCCGGGGTGTCCACGGCGAAGCCGATGTGCACGTACTTCTTGCGGATGATGGCCTTGCCGCTTGGCGCCAGCGAGCTGTTGAAGTCCGGCAGTTCCTTGAGCAGGAAGGCGCAGGCCTTGAGCAGCAGTGGCAGCACGGTCAGCTTCACCCCAGCCTTCTCGGCCACGGCCTTCTGCGCAACGCGGAAGGCTTCCAGCTCGGTGATGTCGGCGGAGTCGAACTGGGTGACGTGCGGTACGTTCAACCAGCTGCGGTGCAGGTTGGCAGCACCGACCTGCATCAGGCGGGTCAGGGCCACTTCTTCCACTTCACCGAACTTGCTGAAGTCCACGGCAGGGATTGGCGGGATGCCGGCGCCACCGGTCGCACCGGCGGCTGCCGGCGCTTCCTTGGCCTTCTGCATCATGGCCTTGACGTAAACCTGCACGTCTTCTTTCAGGATGCGACCGTGCGGGCCGGTGGCAGCAACTGCACCCAGCTCGACACCGAATTCACGGGCCAGCTGACGAACAGCGGGACCTGCGTGAACCTTGGCATTGCTGCCAGCGGCCGGTGCGGTAGCAGCCGGTGCGGGGGCAGCAGCCGGTGCGGCCGGTGCGGCGGCCGGAGCAGCCTCAGCCTTGGCTGGCGCAGGGGCGGCAGCTGGTGCCGGCGCGGCAGCCGGGGCTGCACCCGCCACTTTCAACTTGAAGATCAGGTCGCCAGTGCCGACTTCGTCTTCCAGCTTGCACAAAACTTCTTCAACCACGCCAGCAGCCGGCGACGGGATTTCCATGGAGGCCTTGTCGGACTCCAGGGTGATCAGCGACTGGTCGGTTTCGACGGTGTCGCCGACTTTGACCAGTACTTCGATGATCTTGGCCTTGCCCGACGAACCGATGTCCGGCACATGGATGTCCTGCACGCTGGCGGCAGCCGGGGCTGCGGCCGGAGCAGGGGTGGCTTCGGCGGCTGGAGCCGGCGCAGCTGCCTGAGCCGGAGCGGCAGCAGCCGGTGCCTCAGGGGCCGCAGCAGCGGCGCCCTCGGCTTCCAGGACCAGCAGCTCGTCGCCTTCTTTCAGGCGGTCGCCCAGCTTGACCTTCAGCTCCTTGATGACGCCGGCCTTGGGCGCCGGGATTTCCATGGAGGCCTTGTCGGACTCCAGGGTCAGCAGGCTCTGGTCAGCCTCGATACGGTCACCGACCTTGACGAACAGCTCGATGATTTCACCTTCACCGCTGCCGATGTCAGGTACGCGAATGAGTTCGCTCACTTAAAAATACTCCTCAGCAGTCCAGTGGGTTGCGCTTGTCCGGGTCGATACCGAACTTGACGATAGCGTCTGCAACAACCTTGGGTTCGATCTCGCCACGGTCAGCCAGGGCTTCCAGGGCAGCCAGCACCACGAAGTGGCGGTCGACTTCGAAGAAGTGACGCAGCTTCTTGCGGCTGTCGCTGCGACCGTAACCGTCGGTACCCAGGACTTTGAACTCTTTGCTCGGTACCCACTGGCGAATCTGCTCGGCGAACAGCTTCATGTAGTCGGTAGAGGCGATGACCGGGCCTTTGCGACCGTTCAGGCACTGCTCGACGTAGGTCTGCTGTGGCTTCTGGCCAGGCTTCAGGCGGTTGGCGCGTTCCACGGCCAGGCCGTCGCGGCGCAGTTCGTTGAAGCTGGTGACGCTCCACACGTCGGCACCGACGTTGAACTCTTCACGCAGGATCTTCGCGGCTTCGCGGACTTCGCGCAGGATGGTGCCGGAGCCCATCAGTTGTACGTGGTGTGCGGCTTCGCGGGTGTCCTCTTCCAGCAGGTACATGCCCTTGATGATGCCTTCCTCGACACCGGCCGGCATGGCTGGTTGCTGGTAGGATTCGTTCATCACGGTGATGTAGTAGAAGATGTCCTGCTGCTCTTCGGTCATCTTCTTCATGCCGTCCTGGATGATCACCGCCAGCTCGTAGCCGTAGGTCGGATCGTAGGTGCGGCAGTTCGGGATGGTGCCCGCCATCATGTGGCTGTGACCGTCTTCGTGCTGCAGGCCTTCACCGTTGAGGGTGGTACGGCCGGCGGTACCGCCGATCAGGAAGCCACGGGTGCGGCTGTCGCCAGCGGCCCAGGCCAGGTCGCCAATGCGCTGGAAACCGAACATCGAGTAGAAGATGTAGAACGGCAGCATCGGCTGGTTGTGGCAGCTGTACGAGGTACCGGCAGCGATGAACGACGACATGGCGCCGGCTTCGTTGATGCCTTCCTCGAGGATCTGGCCCTTCTTGTCTTCGCGGTAGAACATCACCTGGTCTTTATCGACTGGCTCGTAGAGCTGGCCGACCGACGAGTAGATGCCCAACTGACGGAACATGCCTTCCATACCGAAGGTACGGGCTTCGTCCGGGATGATCGGGACGATGCGCTGGCCAATGTCCTTGTCCTTGACCAGCTGCGCCAGAATACGCACGAAGGCCATGGTGGTGGAGATTTCGCGGTCGCCCGAGCCGTCCAGGATCGCTTTCAGCGTTTCCAGTGGCGGGGTCGGCACGCTGAAGCTCTTGGCACGGCGCTGTGGCACGAAACCGCCCAGGGCAGCACGGCGCTCGGCCAGGTACTTGGCTTCGGCAGAACCTTCTTCCGGCTTGAAGAACGGCAGGTTCTCCAGGTCGGCATCCTTGACCGGGATGTCGAAGCGGTCACGGAAGTGACGCAGGCTGTCGACGTCGACCTTCTTGGTGTTGTGCGCGGTGTTCTTGGCTTCGCCAGCACCGGTGCCGTAACCCTTGATGGTCTTGGCCAGGATGACGGTCGGCTGCTCTTTGTGGTTCACAGCCTGGTGATACGCCGCGTAGACCTTGTACGGGTCGTGACCGCCACGGTTGAGCTTCCAGATCTCTTCGTCGGACAGGTCTTCGACCATGGCCTTGAGTTCCGGGGTGTTGAAGAAGTGCTCGCGAACGTACGCGCCGTCTTTGGCTTTGTAGTTCTGGTACTCGCCGTCGATGACTTCGTCCATGCGGCGCTGCAGGGCACCGTTGGTGTCCTTGGCCAGCAGTGGGTCCCAGAAACGGCCCCAGACGACTTTGTTGACGTTCCAGCCACCGCCACGGAACACGCCTTCGAGTTCCTGGATGATCTTGCCGTTGCCGCGAACCGGGCCGTCGAGGCGCTGCAGGTTGCAGTTGATGACGAAGATCAGGTTGTCCAGCTTCTCGCGGCCGGCCAGGGCGATTGCACCCAGGGATTCCGGCTCGTCGCACTCACCGTCGCCCATGAAGCACCAGACCTTCTGCTTGCCGGCCGGGATGAAACCACGGGCTTCCAGGTACTTCATGAAGCGTGCCTGGTAGATCGCCTGGATCGGGCCCAGACCCATCGAAACGGTCGGGAACTGCCAGAAATCAGGCATCAACCATGGGTGCGGGTACGAAGACAGGCCGTTGCCGTCCACTTCCTGGCGGAAGTTGTTCATCTGGTCTTCGCTGATACGGCCTTCCATGAAGGCACGGGCGTAGACGCCTGGCGATGCGTGGCCCTGGAAGAAGACCAGGTCGCCGCCGTGTTCTTCGGTAGGGGCCTGGAAGAAGTAGTTGAAGCCGATGTCGTACAGGGTGGCACTGGAGGCGAAGCTAGAGATGTGTCCGCCCAGGTCCGAGTCTTTCAGGTTGGTGCGCATGACCATGGCCAGCGCGTTCCAACGCACCATCGAGCGAATGCGGCGTTCCATGAACAGGTCGCCAGGCATGCGTGCTTCGTGGGTGACAGGGATGGTGTTGCGGTATGGCGTGGTGATCGCATACGGCAGCTGGGAGCCACTGCGGGTGGCCAGCTCGCCCATACGGGTCATCAGGTAATGAGCGCGGTCTTCGCCTTCTTTGTCGAGGACCGACTCCAGGGCATCCAGCCATTCCTGGGTTTCGATTGGATCGAGGTCTTGCATGGCTTGCTCCAGGGCGGAAAGGCAACCAGAATCGATTGCCTGAGATTGCGACTGGCCTTATGGGCAGACGTCGTGAATTCTTGGATTACCGGGGTGTCTTCCGGCGCGTTGTAGTTTTACTACATTTGCTTTCGCATTTCATGCTTTTACACGACACGAGTAGTAGTAAAACTACATTTGTGCGACGTTTGGTCGCACCTTGGCTTGTGAGGAAAAACGTTCATGTTGGTTGGCATTGTGTCGCGAACGGGTGGTTCTTGATGTTTATTGCCAAGATTTCGTTTTTTTCAGCTATTTCCAACTTTTGTACGACAGTCCAACCGTGGTCCGGCTTCCCCTTGGCCGCTTTTTCCCCTCTATTTCACGCCGATCAAGGATAGACCATGCGCCTACCTTTGCCCTCCGATCTGCCCGCCACCTTGCAGCCGCTGGTCACTCGCAACCAGCAGTTCATCAGCGATGCCGTGGCCGGCCACCCCGAACTCGACCTGCAGGCCTGGAGCCCGCTGCACCGGCAGCAGTTCGACCAGGTGGCTGCTGCCAGTGAATTCGTGCTCAGCCTGGCCCAGCGCGAGCCGGCCATGCTGTTCGCCCTGCTGGCCAGTGGCGAGCTGGAGCGGCGTTACGCCCCCGGTGAGCTGCGCGGGCAAATCGCCGCAACGGCCCAGGCGGCACAGAGCGAGGACGAACTGGCGCGCAACCTGCGCCGCGCGCGCAACCGCCAGCAGCTGCGCATTATCTGGCGCGACATCACTCGTCAGGCGGAACTTGGCGAAACCTGCCGTGACCTGTCGGACCTCGCCGATGCGGCCATCGACGAAGCCTACCAATGGCTGTACCCGCGCCATTGCCAGCAGTTCGGGACACCCATCGGCAACCGCAGCGGCCAGCCGCAGCACATGGTGGTGCTGGGCATGGGCAAGTTGGGAGCGGTAGAGCTTAACCTGTCGTCGGACATTGACCTGATCTTCGGTTTCCCCGAGGGCGGTGAAACCGAAGGGGTGAAGCGCTCGCTGGACAACCAGGAGTTCTTCACGCGCCTGGGCCAAAGGCTGATCAAGGCGCTGGACCCGGTTACCGTCGACGGCTTTGTATTCCGCGTTGACATGCGTCTGCGTCCCTATGGTTCGGCGGGTGCCCTGGTGCTCAGCTTCAATGCACTGGAGCAGTACTACCAGGACCAGGGCCGTGACTGGGAACGTTACGCGATGATCAAGGCGCGGGTGGTGGCCGGCGACCAGGCGGCTGGCGCGCAGTTGCAGGAGATGCTGCGCCCGTTCGTGTACCGCCGCTACCTGGACTTTTCCGCAATCGAAGCGCTGCGCACCATGAAGCAATTGATCCAGCAGGAAGTGCGGCGCAAGGGCATGGCCGAGAACATCAAGCTGGGGGCCGGTGGTATTCGCGAAGTGGAGTTCATCGCCCAGGCCTTCCAGCTGATCCACGGCGGGCGCGACCTCAGCCTGCAGCAGCGGCCGTTGCTCAAGGTGCTGGCCACCCTGGAAGGCCAAGGCTACCTGCCGCCAGCAGTGGTGGCCGAGTTGCGTGAGGGCTATGAGTTCCTGCGGTACACCGAGCACGCGATCCAGGCCATTGCCGACCGCCAGACGCAAATGTTGCCGGAAGGTGAGACCGATCAGGCACGCGTGGCCTACATGCTCGGCTTTGCCGACTGGCAGAGCTTCCATGACCAGTTGATGTACTGGCGTGGCCGCATCGACTGGCACTTCCGCCAGGTCATTGCCGACCCGGATGATGAAGACGGTGAAGGCGAACTGGTGGTGGGTGGCGAGTGGTCGCCGTTGTGGGAGCAGGCGCAGGACGAAGAAGCCGCTGGCCGGCAATTGCAAGAGGCTGGCTTCAAGCAACCCGCCGAAGCCTTGCGGCGCCTGGCCGGGCTGCGTTCCAGCCCGCAGTTGCGCTCGATGCAGCGCATCGGCCGTGAGCGACTAGACGCATTCATCCCGCGGCTGTTGGCCCAGGCGGTGGAGCATGACAACCCCGACTTGGTGCTTGAGCGGGTGCTGCCATTGGTCGAGGCTGTGGCGCGGCGTTCTGCCTACCTGGTACTGCTGACCGAAAACCCGGGTGCCTTGCGCCGTTTGCTGACGCTGTGCGCTGCCAGCCCGTGGATTGCCGAGCAGATTGCCTTGTACCCGCTGCTGCTCGACGAACTGCTCAATGAGGGCCGTTTGTTCAGCCCGCCCTTGGCGCCAGAACTGGCCAGCGAACTGCGCGAGCGCCTGACGCGCATCCCCGAGGACGACCTGGAGCAGCAGATGGAGGCGCTGCGCCATTTCAAGCTGGCCCACAGCCTGCGCGTGGCCGCCTCGGAAATCAGCGGCAACCTGCCGTTGATGAAGGTCAGCGACTACCTGACCTGGCTGGCTGAAGCCATCCTCGACCAGGTGCTGGCCCTGGCCTGGCGCCAGACCGTGGCCCGTCATGGCCAACCCAAGCGCAGCGACGGCAGCCTGTGCGACCCGGGTTTCATCATCATCGGTTACGGCAAGATGGGCGGCCTGGAACTGGGCCACGGTTCGGACCTGGACCTGGTCTTCATCCATGACGGCGATCCGCAGGCGGAAACCGACGGTGCGAAGCCTATCGACAGTGCGCAGTTCTTCACGCGTCTGGGGCAGCGCATCATCCACTTGCTGACCACCCAGACCAACTCGGGCCAACTGTACGACGTGGATATGCGCCTGCGCCCGTCCGGCGCCTCGGGGCTGCTGGTCAGCTCGCTGGGTGCGTTCGAACGCTACCAGCAGAACGAAGCCTGGACCTGGGAACACCAGGCGCTGGTACGGGCCCGTGTGCTGGTGGGTTGCAAGCAGGTGGGGGCGGCATTCGAAGGTGTGCGCGCCAAGGTACTGGGCCAGGCGCGCGACCTGGAAAAACTGCGCAGCGAGGTGAGTGAAATGCGCGCCAAGATGCGTGACAACCTCGGTACCAAGGCTACGGTTGCCGGTACGGGGGCGAACGCCTTCGACGCCGGCGTGCCGTTCGATATCAAGCAGGATGCCGGCGGTATCGTCGATATCGAATTTATGGTGCAATACGCCGCTTTGGCCTGGTCCCACGACCATCCGGCCATACTTCGATGGACCGATAACATCCGCATTCTGGAAGAGCTGGAGCAGGCGAACTTGATGCCGGCCAGTGACGCGGTGCTGTTGCGTGAAGTGTACAAGGCGTTCCGCTCGGCCTCCCACCGCCAGGCCCTGCAGAAGCAGGCCGGGGTGATCGATGCGGCGCAGTTTGCCGATGAACGCCGTGAAGTGCGGCGGATCTGGGGTGAGTTGGGTTTAAGCTGATACCGTGTTGGTTTGTTCGCGGGCAAGCCCGCTCCCACAGGTACTGCACAGGCCCTGAGCAGTGTGCAATCCCTGTGGGAGCGGGCTTGCCCGCGAATAGGCCATGTGAGTGGTACACTGTCCGCCACATAGCCTGAATATAAAGAGGGGAGGCCAGGCTGGACCGCAGCCTGTAGCCTCCCCGAGCGTTTCTGGACTGAGCATGAGAATACTGATCATTGGCCCCAGCTGGGTTGGCGACATGGTGATGGCGCAGACCCTGTTCCAGTGCCTGAAACAGCAGCACCCCGACTGCGTGATCGACGTGCTGGCCCCCGAGTGGAGCCGGCCGATCCTCGAACGCATGCCTGAAGTGCGTCAGGCCTTGAGCTTCCCGCTCGGCCACGGTGCGCTGGAACTGGCCACGCGGCGGCGCATCGGCAAGTCCCTGGCCGGCCAGTACGACCAGGCCATCCTGCTGCCCAACTCGCTCAAGTCGGCGCTGGTGCCTTTTTTTGCCGGCATTCCAAAACGCACCGGCTGGCGCGGTGAAATGCGCTTCGGTCTGCTGAACGACGTGCGCAAGCTGGACAAGACCCGCTACCCGCTGATGATCGAGCGCTTCATGGCCCTGGCTTACGCGCCCGGCGCCGAGCTGCCGCAGCCATACCCGCGTCCCAACCTGCAGATCGAAGCGCAAAGCCGCGACGCCGCCCTGGCCAAGTTCGGCCTGGAACTGGACCGTCCGGTACTGGCGCTGTGCCCTGGCGCCGAGTTTGGCGAAGCCAAGCGCTGGCCGGCAGAGCACTATGCCGCTGTGGCCGATGCGATGATTCGACAAGGCTGGCAAGTGTGGCTGTTCGGCTCCAAGAACGATCACCCGGTCGGTGAGCAGATCCGCGACCGGCTTATTCCGGGGTTCCGTGAAGAGTCGTCCAACCTGGCCGGTGAGACCTCGCTGGCCGAGGCCATCGACCTGATGTCCTGCGCCCATGCCGTGGTGTCCAACGACTCCGGCCTGATGCACGTGGCCGCTGCGCTGAACCGTCCATTGGTGGCGGTGTACGGCTCGACTTCACCCGGCTTCACCCCGCCGCTGGCCGAACAGGTGGAAGTGGTGCGCACCGGTATCGAGTGCAGCCCGTGCTTTGACCGCACCTGTCGCTTCGGACATTACAATTGCCTGCGTCTGCTGGATCCGGGCAAAGTGATCGCCGCCCTGCACAGCCTAGGCGGACCGGACCTGATCGATACCGTGGCCGAGGTCGACTAAGTGCGGGTACTGATCATCAAGACCTCGTCGCTGGGGGATGTCATCCACACCCTGCCGGCGCTTACCGATGCCGCCCATGCCATTCCAGGCATCCGTTTCGATTGGGTGGTGGAAGAAGGCTTCGCCGAAATCCCCAGTTGGCACCCTGCGGTCGACCAGGTCATCCCGGTGGCGATCCGTCGCTGGCGCAAGAACCTCTGGCAAACCATCAAGAGTGGCGAGTGGAAGGCGTTCAAGCAGCGCGTTCGCGAGCGCAAGTATGACCTTGTGATCGACGCCCAGGGCCTGGTCAAGTCGGCCTGGTTGACCCGTTACGTGAAGGCACCCGTAGCCGGCCTGGACCGCTACTCGGCCCGCGAAGGCTGGGCCAGCCGCTTCTACGACCGGCCTCTGTCGGTCGCCACCGGCCAGCATGCGGTGGAGCGGGTACGCCAGCTGTTTGCCATGGCCCTGGCCTACGACCTGCCAGAAGGCATCGGCAACTACGGCCTGGACCTCGACCGCCTGCAACTGCCGCCGGCTGCGCCCTATGTGGTGTTCCTGCATGGCACCACCTGGGCGACCAAGCACTGGCCCGAAGCCTACTGGCGCGAACTCGCCGAGCGCATGGGCCGGCGCAAGCTGGAAGTGCGCCTGCCCTGGGGTAATCCGGCCGAGAAGGCGCGGGCCGAGCGAATTGCCCTAGGCTTGAACAACTGCCAGGTGCTCCCCAAATTGAACCTTGCCGGCGTCGCTCGTGTACTGGCGGCGGCAAAGGCCTGCGTGGCGGTCGACACCGGCCTTGGCCACCTGGCGGCGGCGCTCGATGTGCCCACCCTTTCGCTGTTTGGCCCGACCAACCCGGGCCTGACTGGCGCCTACGGACGGACCCAGATTCACCAGGCCAGTGACTGGCCTTGCGCTCCCTGCCTGCAGAAGAAGTGCACCTACAAACCGAGCGCCGATGACCTGGCCCGGTTCGATCTGAAACGCGAGTGGCCGCTGTGCTTCACTCGCCTGAATCCCGAGCATGTGGCGAGCCGCTTGAGCGCGTTGCTGCTGGCTGAGGATGTCCGTTGATGCAACTGGCTTTCGTGCTTTACAAATATTTCCCCTTCGGCGGGTTGCAGCGCGATTTCATGCGCATTGCCCTGGAGTGCCAGAAGCGGGGCCACCAGATCCGCGTGTACACGCTGATCTGGGAGGGTGACATTCCACCGGGTTTCGAAGTGCTGGTGGCGCCGGTGAAGGCGATTTTCAACCACCGCCGCAACGAGAAGCTCAGTGCCTGGATGGCCGCTGACCTGGCCAAGCGCCCGGTCGACCGCCTGATCGGCTTCAACAAGATGCCGGGGCTGGACGTGTACTACGCCGCCGACGGCTGCTTCGAAGACAAGGCGCAGACCCTGCGCGGTGGCTTGTACCGTCGCTGGGGCCGCTACCGGCACTTTGCCGAGTACGAGCGTGCGGTGTTCGCCAAGGACGCCCATACCGAAGTGCTGATGATTTCCGAAGTGCAGCAGCCGCTGTTCATCAAGCATTACGGCACCCCGGTAGAACGCTTCCACCTGCTGCCGCCAGGCATTTCCCAGGATCGCCGTGCGCCGGCCAATGCCGCCGAGATCCGCGCCGAGTTCCGCAAGGAATTCGACCTGGGGGATGACGACCTGCTGCTGGTGCAGATTGGCTCAGGCTTCAAGACCAAAGGCGTGGACCGCAGCCTCAAGGCACTGGCCGCGCTGCCGTCAGCCCTGCGCAAACGCACCAGGCTGATGGTGATCGGCCAGGACGACCCCAAGGTATTCCAGCTGCAAAGCGCTACCCTGGGCCTGGGCGACCAGGTGCAGTTCCTCAAGGGTCGCAGCGACATCCCGCGCTTCCTGTTGGGCGCCGACCTGCTGATTCACCCGGCTTACAACGAGAATACCGGTACGGTGCTGCTCGAAGCGTTGGTCGCCGGCTTGCCGGTGCTGGTGTCCAAGGTGTGCGGTTATGCCCACTACATTGCCGAGGCCGACAGCGGCCTGGTGCTGGACGAGCCGTTCGAACAAGAGCAGCTCAACGGCTACCTGCAGCGCATGCTCGAAGACCCGCAGGCGCGTGCCAGCTGGTCGCGCAATGGCCTGGCATTTGCTGATAGCGCCGATCTGTACAGCATGCCACAGCATGCTGCCGACGTGATCCTGGGGCAAAAAACCGCATGAAGCTGATATTGGCCGAGCCCTTCAAACGCCTGTGGGCCGGGCGTGATGCCTTCGACGCCGTGGAGGCGCTGCAAGGCGAGGTCTATCGCGAGCTGGAAGGGCGCCGCACGCTGCGCACCGAGGTGGCTGGCGAGGGCTTTTTCGTCAAGATCCACCGTGGCATCGGCTGGGGCGAGATCTTCAAGAACCTGTTCACCGCCAAGCTGCCGGTACTCGGTGCCGGCCAGGAATGGCGGGCGATCCAACGCCTGCACGAAGTGGGTGTGCCGACCATGACCGCAGTCGCCTACGGCGAGCGTGGCAGCAACCCGGCCACGCAGCACTCGTTCATCATCACCGAAGAGCTGGCGCCCACCATCAGCCTGGAAGACTTCAGCATCGACTGGGTCAAGCAGCCGCCCGAGCCGCGCCTGAAGCGTGCACTTATCGCAGAAGTGGCGAAGATGACCGGCGGCATGCACCGCGCCGGGGTCAACCACCGCGATTGCTACATCTGCCATTTCCTGCTGCACACCGACCGACCGGTGACGGCGGATGACTTCAAGCTGTCGGTGATCGACCTGCACCGTGCGCAAACCCGTGCCACGATCAGCCGCCGCTGGCGTGACAAGGACCTGGCTGCGCTGTACTTTTCGGCCCTGGACATCGGCCTGACCCAACGCGACAAGCTGCGCTTCCTGCGTGGTTACTTCCAGCGTCCGCTGCGGCAGGTGCTGAAGGAGGAAGCCGCGCTGCTCGCCTGGCTGGAGCGCAAGGCCCAGAAACTCTACGATCGCAAGCAACGCTATGGGGATGCACTCTGATGGCGAGTTGGACACTGGCGCCGGGGTACGAACACCTGGCGGCGGACTTCGGCAGCCTCGATGCGGTATTCGCCCTCCAGGGCGAACGGCTGACCCGCGATCCGCTCAGTGAGGTGGTACGCATCGAGCGTGACGGGATCAACTACTATGTCAAGCGCTACACCGGGGCCGGCAAGCACATGCGCCGGTATCTGGGGCGGCCACGCATCAAGGCCGAATGGCAAAACCTCAAGCAGTTCGCCAAATGGGGTATCCCCACCGCCGAAGTCGTGGCCTGGGGCCTGGAGCGCAACGGCCTGGCCTTTGGCCGTGGCGCGATGATCACCCGTGAACTGCCGCGCACCGAAGACCTGTCGGCCCTGGCCGAACACAACGATCCGCGCTTGGCCGACCGCACCTGGGTCGACCATATCAGCCGTCAACTGGCGCGCCATACCCGGGTCATGCACGAGCACCGCTTCGCCCATAACGATTTGAAGTGGCGCAACCTGCTGGTCGATGACCAGGGCACGCTATTCTTCATCGACTGCCCCACCGGCGACTTCTGGCGCGGATTCATGTGGCGCCACCGGATGATCAAGGACCTGGCATGCCTGGACAAAGTGGCCAAATACCACCTGTCAGCTACCCAGCGCCTGCGCTTCTACCTGCAATACCGTGGCCGTGACCGGCTGAATGTGCGTGACAAGAAGCGCATTCGTCGGGTACTGGGCTTTTTCGAGGGAAGGGAATGACCGATTACCTGGCCAGCGCGGACCTCGCGCTGCTCAAGCGCCATGGCCTGGACGACTTCGAGGCGCTGTGGGCGCTGCAACTTGATGCTGTGGACGAACCCAACACCGGCCGTGGTGGCTGGAGCAGCGTCTTCCGTCTGGAACTCGAAGGCAAGGGCTACTACCTCAAGCGCCAGAGCGACTACCTGACCCGTACCCTGCACCGGCCGTTCGGCGAGCCCACCTTCGCCCGGGAATTCCGCAACATCAGTCGCTACCAGAAGCTGCGCATTCCGGCATTGCAGGCGGTGTTCTACGGCGAGCGCAAGCAGGGTGGCAAGCACCGGGCCATCCTGATGACCCGCGCTCTGGACGAATGGGCCGACCTCGAAAGCCTGCTGGCGCAATGGCCGCGGTTGGGTAAGGCCGAGCGCACTGACATCCTGCAGGCCTGCGGCCAGCTGGCGCGTACCCTGCACAGCGCCGGCCAGGTGCATGGCTGCTTCTACCCCAAGCACATTTTCTTGCGCCAACGGCGCGACGGCTGGGATGCGCAACTGATCGACCTGGAAAAGACCCGTCCCCTGCTGCTCGGCATGCGTGACCGCCTCAAGGACCTGGAGCCGCTGCTGCGCCGCACCCAGGCGTGGAGCGTGCAGGATGTACGTACTTTGCTGGCTACCTACCTGGGGCAGCCCGCCGACGGCGCGCTGGTCGATAGCTGGCTGCAACGGTTGACGCAACGCCGTCGTGAAAAAGAGGCCCGCTGATGCGTTTGTCTGAATTGAAGGATGCCGGGCGCAGCCCATCGCTGCCCCTGAGCATCACGTTGGTTGATGCCGCTGGCAGCGCCGACTTGCAATTGCTCAGCCTGCTGCGCGTGCTGCCGGGCCAGCGTTATGTGGGCGCTGGTGTCTGGCGCGGTACACCGGTGCTGGCAAAGTTGCTGGTCGGTGGTAACGCTGCACGGCATTTCCAGCGCGAACTGCAGGGTGTGAAATTGCTGGCCAAACAAGGACTGACCACGCCGACGCTACTGGCCGACGGCCTCAAGGAAGGCGAGGGTGGCTGGCTGCTGTTCGAATTCCTTGACGGTGCCCAAAGCCTGGCCGATGCCTGGGCCGCAGTGGAAAACCTGCCAGTGCTGGCGGACGAGCAGCACCTGGTGCTGGGCGAAGCGCTCACGGCCGTGGCGCACATGCACGCCCAAGGCCTTTGGCAGGAAGACCTGCACCTGGACAACCTGCTGCGCCATGCCGGCAAGCTGTACCTGATCGACGGTGCGGGCATAAGGGCGGAAACGCCCGGTCAGCAGTTGTCGCGTCCACGCGTGCTGGAAAACCTCGGGGTGTTTTTCGCCCAGTTGCCCAAGCGCCTGGAGCCGTTCATCGAAGAGCTGCTGGTGCATTACCTGCTGGCCAACGCCGAGCATGCGTTGCCGCTGGAAGCGCTGCAGAAACAGGTGGACAAGGTGCGCAACTGGCGCCAGAAGGACTATCTGGACAAGGCTGGCCGCGAGTGCAGCTTGTTCAGCGTCCAGCGCACCCTTTCGGGCTTGCAGGCGATCCGCCGCAGTGAGGTCGAGGCCCTGCAGCCTGTACTGGAGCAGGCCGATGCGCTGATCGACACCGGCCATTTGTACAAGACCGGTGGCGCTGCCAGCGTGGCGCGCATTGAGGTCAACGGTCGCCAGTTGGTGATCAAGCGCTACAACATCAAGAACACCGCGCATTGGTTCAAGCGCTTCTGGCGCCCGAGCAGGGCTTGGCATTCCTGGATTGAAGGCCACCGCCTGGAGTTCCTCGACATCGCCACGCCACGCCCCCTCGCGGTGCTGGAACAGCGGGTGCTGGGCCTGCGCTGCCGTGCCTACCTGGTCACCGAGTATGTCGACGGCCCGGATCTGACGGCATGCTTCGCGCCCTACGTCGAAAGCGGCGATGCGCCCGAGGAGCAGGTGGAGGCCTTGGTGCACGTGATGCAGCAGCTGATTCGCGAGCGCATCAGCCACGGCGACTTCAAAGGCCATAACCTGTTCTGGCACAACGGCCAGTGGTCGCTGATCGACCTTGATGCCATGTGCCAGCATGCCACCCAGCTCAGCTTCGCACCGGCCTATGCCCGTGACCGGGCACGGCTGCTGCGCAACTGGCCCAATGGCAGTGCCTTGCATCAGCGGCTGGACCGGCTCTTGCCGAAACTGGTCGACTAAGGGCGCCGGTTCGGGCTTTCAGTGGGCCGGCGGTGGTTGATCTGGCAGTGTCAGCCAGTCACTGCTGCGCCCTGCCTGGCGAACGCGTATCAGCCACTGGCCGTTTTCGTGGCGCAGCACCGCCCACGGCACCACGCTGGCGTTGCTGGCAACGGCAATCTGCAAGTGGTAATGATCCGGCAGCAGGTGACGGCGCACAGGCAACTGCCCGTCCTTGAGCGCCAGGTACAGCTGATCGTCAGCCTGAAAAAGCCCTTGTTCGATGTTTACCGGCAGGCCAGCCATTGGCACTTGCAGATAGCAGTCCTGCAGCAACTGCTTCAGGTCGGGCAACCCGTCGTACCAGAGCACCGGTGAGTCGATCACCCATTGCCCGTCGGCTTTGCGCTTGAGCGGTTGCTGCAGATAGGCATCTGGCTGGCCAGGGTCGAGGGCCCGCCAGCGGTAGCCGTCGAAGCTGACCTGATAGTAGCGGTTGTCGTTGTCCTTGATGAAGTACAGCGACAGCCCACCAAACGCCGAGCGTTGTTCGTATACACCTTCATCGTAGATACCGTCTATGCGATAGCGCAGGCTGCTGCTGCCCGGTTTTACCTGGAGGCGTGCGGGTAGCGGCAGTGGCGGTGGTTTGGGGATCCCGCGCAGGGATCGGCGTAGCACTCTGGAACCCAGAAAACTGGTACCCGCATCGTTGAGGTGGCTAAGCGCCTGATAGGCATGCCGCATCACCCCTTCCACATCCTCTTGCTTGAAGGCCTCGGCGCCATCCCAGATGTCGATTGCCATGCGGCCGATCGACAGTACCAGCAACGCGCGGTTCGGCAGCAGCAGGCTGATGAAGTCCAGTAAGCGCCAGCTCAGCGCCATGACCGACTCCACATTCACTTCCCTGGTCGTCATGCTGTCGGCATCGGCCTGAGCAATCAGCGCCCGGGCTTCGGCCATGTAGTAGACGAAGAACAGGTCGTCCTGGATCTCGGGTGTCCTCAAATGCGTGCTCATGCGCCCCTTGTCCAGCAGCTGCTGCACCGTAGCAGCAGGCAGCAATGGCAGGCGTTCGGCCACATATGCTCTCAACGTGGGCTGCTGGCGCAATGTGCGAAGCAGTTCGCGGGTCGTGCGAAAACGGCGCCAGGCCCTGCGGTCCGGGGCCTCCGGGGTGTACAGCACGCATGCCGGAGACTTGTAGGGGGTGCTGTTGAGCAGCAGCACGCCCTGCACGGTATGGCCCATGATGTTCAACTGGCGAACAGTGACCGGGTAGCCTGCTACTGGCGCACGCAAGGCATTGTGTGGTTGGTCCAGCACTGCGCGCACCCAGTTGTAGCCATGTTCGAAAGGGTCTTCGCCAAAGTGTCCGGCGTAGTGCGCCTTGACTGCTTCAGCGCGCATGCGTGCACGGTTGACCTTGCTGTGCGCAGTCAGGCGCCATTTGCCTGCTCTGGAACTGATGAGTTGGGTGTGCAGGTACTTTGCGTAGCTGTCACCCACGTTCAGTTCCCGGACCATGTGCTTGACATACTGCGGCGTGAGCCCGGCGGGCATGGCTTTGCCGTGGGCATGGATCACCCGGGCAGTCAGCCAGTAGTCGGTATCGAACCACGGCAAGTTCTTGAGGGCGATCTCTTCGAGGGTGTTGATTTCCTCGACCATCTCCACCATCTCGTGGCCCACGCGTCGCATGCCTGCATAGGTGACATAGGATGAGAGGGCGAAGGGATGCATGATTGCGCCCGTGCGGCGGGCGCGTACGACCACGATCTTGATCTCGCGAGGATCTGTTTCGTACCCCAGGTCATGGCTCAGGCGCTCGCGAAGGCGTGCGTTGGCCCAGGCCAGCAGGCTATTGCGTTGCTTGAAGTCGTCAAGGCTCAGCACTCCCGGGGCAGCAGCCTGCTCGGCGATTGCCACCAGCGTTTGCATGGCCTGCATCATATGGCTCAGGCCTTGCGCAGATGTATTGCGCAGCCAGTTGGGCAGGTTCTTCTCAAGCAATTGGGAGTAGCGTGTTTGCAGGATGGGCTTGGCGCCGACTTCGTGCCATAGCGTGAGGGCTTTACGTATTCGGGTGTGCTGGTCGGGTGAGCCGTTGCTCCACAAGCCGGTGTCACTCAGGCGTTGGCGTTGGGCTTCTATCACGCTGTCGATCTGGGCCTCCAGCAGGCTGTCGGCGTACCATTCATAGCGCAGGCGCTGTGACCGGCGAGCGCGGTCCGCCTGCGTGTCAGTGTACAGATGCAGCAGCGGTCTGCTCTGGAGTGGGTCTTCCAGGCGTTCGCAAAGCTCCAGGTGCAGTGCGGCAAGGGAGTCGAAGGCCTCGATGCCTTGTGACAGGCTGCACAGCAAGGCAGCGCCTGCGGCATCCTGAGGCGTGAGCATAGGGCCTTCGGGGGTACCGGCAACGATGATCAGTGTGCCTGGCAGGTAGCTTCGCCAGTTGGGCCGTAGGCCTTCCAGCAGAACGCGGTAGACCTGTGGCCTTTTGGCCAGGGGCATATGCCTGCGCTGGGAGGGTAGTGGCTGTTGCAGGCAGGCCCATAGTTGATCGGCTGAGCGGTAGCCCAAGGTCTCGTCGCCCAGGCGCAGTTCAACCTCGGCCAGCATCAGCGCCTTGCGCAGTGCCAGCAGCTTTTGTCTGGGGGTTTCGCCTTGCTCATCGGCCGTGGTCCAGAAGCTGGCCAGTTCGCCGTGCAGCCAGGTGCGTGTGTCGGGGTCGATGGGGTGTTGAAGGTCGAGGGTCGGGAGGCCGTCGAGCAGGTCACCGATTTGTCGGTCGATCTGTTCCAGTTGTTCGAGGGGGCGCATGGGGCGGGTCCTTGGTTGAGGAAACCCCATGCTTGGCAATAGCTGCGGTTGCGGGGTGGTAGCGGGCTAGTGCCCCCGACGCCAGAGCAGCCCGCGCAGGCTCAGCAGGGCCGGCAGGCCCAGGCCGGCCCAGGCCAGAACGTCCCAGCCACCGTCGCCGAGCAGTGCGGCGAACAGGCCCAGGAAGCCAAGCAGGGAAATCAACGCTGGCCAGGCGAAGAGGCGTGCAGTGGCTTGTGACCTGTGGCTCATGCGCGCGCCTCCCTGGGTTTACGCTGCTTGCCCCACCACAGGTAGAGGCCGCTGCCGAGCACGATGATTGTCAGCACGTCCAGTAACGCCCAAAGGATCTGCATCGGTCGCCCGCCGTAGTCGCCGAAATGCAGTGGCTGCGACAGGCCCATGGCATCCATGTACCAGGGACGGTCGCCTACGGCAGTCACTTCAAGGGTGCGAGCATCGATCAGTACCGGCGTGAACAGGTGCGAACTCAGGTGGGTGGCACCGTTCATGAACACCGCATAGTGGTGCTCGCTGGAGAAACGCGTGCCTGGAAACGCGATGAAATCCGGGCGCATGCCGGGTGCGGCCTGCTCGGCAATTTCCAGCAGGCGAGTGGCTGGGGCGCGCTCGACGAGCGGCGGGGCGTCGCGGTAGGGGGCAACCATCGCAGCCAGGCTGTCATTGCGCCAGGCCGCGATGACCAGGTCGGACAGGGCACTGATTACCCCGGTCACGCTCACCGTCAATGCCCAGGCCAGGGTGACCACGCCGATCAGGTTATGCAGGTCGAGCCAGCGCAGGCGGCGGGATTTCTTGTGGCGTACGGTGCCGAATTCCAGGCGGCGCATGAATGGCGCATAGAGCACGGTGCCGGAGACAATCGCGACGATGAACAATACGCCCATGAAGGCCAGCAGCAGCTTGCCCGGCAGGCCTGCGAACATGTCCACATGCAGGCGCAGCATCAGCATCATGAAACCGCCGTTGGCGGCCGGCATGGCCACCGCCTCGCCGGTGCGTGCATCGAGCATGAAGGTATGCGACAGGTTGGGATCGGTGCCGGCGGTGGCGGCGGTAATGGCGACCACGCCGTTGGGCTCGTCTTCATCGTAGCCGAAGTACTGCATGACCTCGCCGGGGCGATGTTGTTCGGCCTTGAGCACCAGTTGCTGCAGGCCGAGGTGCGGGGTGCCTGCCGGCATTTCACGCAGCTCAGGGGCGTCGCCTAGCAGGTGTTCGAGTTCGTGGTGGAAGATCAGCGGCAGGCCGGTGACTGCCAGCAACAGCAGGAACAGGGTACAGACCAGGCTGCTCCAGGTGTGGATCAAGGACCAGCGGCGGATGGTGGGGCTTTTCATCACGGTACCGATTGTTGTCGGTTGGAACCCGGGGCCGCAAGGCGGCCCCAGTTCACTCAGAACTTGTAAGTGGCGCTGGCGACAACGCTGCGCTCATCGCCGTAATAGCAGTAGTACGAGTCACAAGTAGAGAGGTAATCCTTGTTCAGCAAGTTGGTGGCGGTGACCGCTACCGACGCGCCCTTCAGGCTGCCGTTCAGGCGACCCAGGTCGTAATGCACCGACCCATCGAAGACGGTGTAGGCCTTGGCCTTGCCCAGGTAGGTATTGCCTTGGTCACCGTAGGTATTACCGGTATAACGCGCGCCCAGGCCGATGCCGAAGCCGTCGAGTACGCCTGAGTGCCAGGTGTAGTCGCCCCAGATGGACGCTTGCTGGTTCGGCATCAGTTGCAGACGGTTGCCTTTGAAATCGCCGTCCTGAACCTCGGACTTGGCCAGGGTGTAGGCGGCAATGACCTTCAGGTTGTCGGTCACATCGGAAACCGCTTCCAGCTCAAGGCCGCGGACTTTCACTTCACCGGTCTGACTGGTGATGGTCACACCACCGACCGTGTTGGTGACCGAGACGTTTTTCTGAGTCAGGTCGTACACGGCTGCCGACAACAGGGTGTTGGACCCCGGCGGCTGATACTTCACGCCCAGCTCCCACTGCTTGCCTTCGGTGGGCTTGAACGAATCCGAGGCCGACACACTGGCATTGCTGGACGGCTGGAACGACTCGGCATAGGACAGGTACGGCACGAAGCCCGAGTCGAACACGTAGCTGATGGCTGCGTTACCGCTGAATTTCTTGTCCCGCTGGGTATTGGTGGCATCACCCTGGTTGAAGAACTTGGTGCCGGTATGCACCCAGTCTTCACGACCGCCCAGGGTCAGGCGCCAGTTACCAAGCGCCATCTGGTCCTGCACATACAGGCCGGTCTGACGGGTTTTCTGGTTGTAGTCGTAAAACGCGGTCGAGCGATCCGGGCGAGTGATCGGCAACCCGTAGACCGGGTTGTTGACGTTGCTGTCCGGCACGTTGAAGTCGAAGATCGACAGGTAGTTGGTGTTGATGCGCTGGTGGTCCAGGCCGATCAACAGCGTGTGGTCGATGTCCCCGGTAGCGAAGTCCGCCTGGAAGTTGTTGTCCACCGCGAACTGGCTGATGTCTTCATCGGTGTTGGTGGACATGCGGCTGACAGTGCCATCGTCCTGCACCGGTGGCGAGCTCTTGTTGTAACTGCCAGGGGTGATGGTCTGGAACGACAGGTCCGACTTGGTGTAGCGCAGGTTCTGGCGGAACTGCCAGACGTCATTGATGCGGTGTTCGAAGGCGTAACCCAGCGCGTAGTAAGTGCGGTCGTAGAACTCGTAATCCGGGTCACCCAGGTTCTTGTGGTGCGAGATCTTGCCGAACGGCATGTCGATCTTGGTGCCCTGGATGGGCCGGAACTGGCTGGTGGCACCGGTATCGTCACGGGTGAACTGGGTGAGGAAGGTCAGCGTCGTGTCTTCGTCAATGTTCCAGGTCAGGCTTGGGGCAATGTTGTAGCGCTTGTTGTCGATGTGGTCAATCTGGGTGCCACTGTCACGGATAACGCCACTGAGGCCATAGAGAAAGCGACCTTCATCGTCGATCTTGCCGGTGCTGGCGAAGTTGATCTGGCGATGGTTGTCGCTGCCGTATTGAAGCTCGATTTCGTGAGCGCTTTCCGCTTGCGGGCGGCGGCTGACCATGTCCAGCAGGCCGCCAGGTGGGGTCTGGCCGTAGATCGAAGAGGCCGGGCCGCGCAGCAGGGCGAGGCGGTCGAGGTTCCAGGTTTCGGCTTTCGGGTTGGCGTACACGCCGCGGGGCAGCGGCAGGCCATCGAGGAACTGCGTTGGCTCGAAGCCGCGCACGCGCATCCAGTCATAACGGGTGTCGCTGCCGAAGCTGGCGGAGACGATGCCTGGCATGTAGCGCACTGCATCATCCAGGCTGTGTACACCGCGGTCTTTCATTTGCTCGCGGGTGGCGACAGAGATGGAGCGGGGGACTTCCACAAGTGCCGTGTCAGTCTTGGTGCCAGCAGCGGTGCGCTTGGCCACGTAGCCTTCAACCGGGCCCCAGGCGCTTTCGCTGGCGCTGGTGGCATTCACGGTGGTTTCCGGCAAGGCCAGGGTGCCATCCGGCACGGCCACCAGGCTGTAGCTGCCCGCAGTGCTCTGCTGCAACTGCAGGCCGGTACCGCTCAGGGCGGCTTGCAGGGCGCCCAGGCCGTCGTATTGGCCGCTGACCGGGGCCGAGGTGCGGCCGCTGACCAGTGCCGGGTCGATGGCCAAGGCAATGCCGGCCTGGCTGGCGATCTGGTTGAGGGTGGTGGCCAGTGGCGCGCTGGGCAGGTTGTAGGCGCGCGACGTGGATTGCTCGGCGGCGAACAAGACAGGGCTGGTCAGCGGGGCAGCCAGGCCGATGGCCAGGGCCATCAGGCTGGGGCGCAGGATATGATCAACGGCACGGGACATGCGGCGGTTCCTCGACGGGTAAGTGCTTGCTGCTTCCTTGCCGAGCGAGATCTGAAAAGTGACAGGGTGAATCTGAAAAATATTGAGAATTATTTAAAAGAGGTTTTGCCAGTACCGCCCACTTCGCGGGTGAACCCGCTCCTACGACGACCCCGATGTGTGTCCACCACCGTGGTAGGAGCGGGTTTACCCGCGAATACGGTGGCGGCTGCAACGGTGAACGGCT